>CAZWJZ010000227.1:0-7489 GCA_964634665.1 uncultured bacterium
GCCGAAGCTGAGGAAAAAGCTAAAAGACCTAAGCCTAAAAGACCTAAGGCTAAAAGACCTAAGGCTAAATGACCTAAGGCTACAAAGCCTAAGCAGTCATCCTGAAAGCCGTTAATGAATAACCCTAAAAGCCCAGTTGGCTAAGTTAAGGAGACGCAAAACTCTTTATTCATTGCAAAAACTAGCTCTCTAAGTCTCAGAATAGGTACTTAGGAGAGCACGACAAACTGTGGGGTCAACTCATTCTGGTATAAATTCACCCCTCATAGGAATCACGATTCTCTGCTAAATCTTTTTTGGTGTAAGCCCTTGTGAAAAGTGGAACCCCCAGGCTTTTTTGTGCTCTCTAATCCTGCCATCCTTAAGTCTATGAGCTAAACATTTAAGTAGGATCGCAAAGTTTTAATAATTGTGACTACCTTTTAGGGATCCTGTTGAAATAAAAAGCTTTTATCTGAGAGGGGATGTTTTATTGGCTCTAAATTTTTAAGTTTCTGGTGACTGAAGTTGTGTTAAGACATGCTTAGCTCTTGTAACAACAGATGAAGGAA
The DNA here is from genome assembly GCA_964634665.1 of uncultured bacterium. Classification (GTDB taxonomy): domain Bacteria; phylum Deinococcota; class Deinococci; order Deinococcales; family Trueperaceae; genus JAHEBB01. The sequence continues at coordinate 552 of CAZWJZ010000227.1, forward strand.
TGCCTGCTAAGCGAGCAACCTCAATGCCATAAGATTTGTCTGCGGGTCCTGCTAAAACCTGATGGTAGAAAACCATAGTATCTTCAAGCTCTTCAGCGGCAACATGCTGATTAAGTGCATGACTTAAGTCATTAGCAAGGCGAGTGAGCTCGAAGTAGTGGGTAGCAAATAAGGTGTACGCTTGAGATGTAGTGTGAAGGTATTCAGTGGTAGCCCAAGCAAGGGATAAGCCATCGTAAGTACTTGTGCCACGTCCAACTTCATCAAGGAGAACCAAACTTCGTTGGTTTGCATTCTGAAGGATGGTAGCGAGTTCTTGCATTTCAACCATGAAGGTACTGCGACCTCCTGCTAGGTCATCAGAAGCACCTATGCGGGTATAAATAGTTTCAAAGATAGGTAAGTTTGCTGTTTTGGCAGGTACAAAAGAACCAGCTTGCGCCATAATACAAATTAAGGCTTGCTGACGCAGGTAAGTACTTTTGCCACTCATGTTTGGTCCTGTAAGGATAACCAGTCGCTTATCCCGATTCAGATCTGTACCGTTATGCATAAAGCTACCACCGCGTTCAACCACAGGATGACGGCCTTGCTCAATAATAAACTCATGGTCACCAAAGTTAGGACGACAGTAATTATGAACAACCGCCATTTCTGCAAAGGAGGCATAAACATCAATACGTGCCAGCATCTGACTTAAGGATTTTAAAGTATCGACATGCTTTACAAGCTGACCAACAAGCTCCTGAAAAAGCTCTTGTTCTCTTAGCTTGACTTGTTCATCTACAACTTGTATTTCAAGATAGCGTTTTCTAAGATCACCACGAATATAACGATTTCTATCTTTTAAGGATTGCACTAAATCATAACTATCAGGTACACGCTCAAAGTGGGCGCGGGTTACTTCTATAAAATACCCGAGGTTGTTATTTGAAATCACCTTTAGACTGGTTATGCCCGTTGTTTTGCGTTCTTTAAGCTCGAGCTCTTGTAACCAGACTTGTGTTTTTGCTGAGGCTTGCTGTAATTTATCAAGTTCAGCATCAGCTCCCATTAAAATAAATCCACCTTCGCTGGTTTTCACAGGTGGATCTTCAACAATTAGGCTGCTTATCAGTTGAATTAAGCTATAAATAACAGCTCGGCGTTTTTCAAACCAAGCGTAAACAGCTTTTTGTAGACTTAGTGCTTTTTGTAACTCCGGAATAACGCTAAGCGTTCGCTCTAAAGCTTTGATATCACGTGGGTTAGCGGAACCCGTACTTAGCCTTGCAGCTAAGCGTTCAAGATCTTGGGTTGTTGATAGTAGCTTTCTAGCGGTGCTGCGAAGGCTACTATTTTCAACAAAGAGCTCAACTGCATCAAGTCGTTGCTTAATTGCTGCTTTATCAATCAGGGGTTGACGAAGCCAAGCTTTGAGTGAGCGTTTACCTGCAGCGGTTCTGGTGGCATTAAGCGCTTCAAATAAGGTTCTAATGCGCGTTGTTTTGGCCGTTGTTCTTAAAGGGGAGTTAGAATGAAAAATCTCCAGACTTTTAAGAGAGGCAGCATCAAGATGCAGAGTTTGACTCGAATCATAGTTAATAAACTTTGTGATTTGTGGCAGGATGCCTTGTCGTGTACCTTGGGCATAACGGAGTGCCATAGCTGCTGCTCGCCTTAGCGCAACTGTTCCAAACTCAGCAGCTAAGCTAGAGAATTGTTTTTTGATAATATCTACGGCTTGGCTATCGTTGGGTAGCTCCTTTGATTCATGAACAAGAACGTTTTCGTCAACAGCTAAATTAAGAGCTTTGTTACTGCTTATTGCTTTGTCAATAAGAATTTCAGAAGGTTGATAGCGTAACAATTCGGTGATGAGTTCAGCGGGGGTTTCTACTTCAGTACCTAGAAACTCACCGGTGCTTAGATCTAAAAAGGTAACCGCGTAGGCTTGGTCATAAGCAACAGCAGCAAGGTAATTAGCATCAGGCGTTAATAACTGCTCATTAGTTACGGTACCAGGGGTAATAAGCTGCGTTATTTGGCGATTAACAAGACCTTCGTTATCCTCACTACTCACTTGTTCAGCAATAGCAATACATAAGCCTGCTCTTAGTAAGCGTTCAATATGAGTATCTATACTCTTAATAGGAAGCCCTGCCATTGCTGTTGTAAAGTCTTTGCTTGATTTAAAGGTTAAGGTTAAATTGATGTGTTGCACAACCGTTTCAGCGTCTTCCCCAAAGGTCTCAAAAAAGTCACCAATTTGGAACAACATAATATGATCAGGAAAGGCAGCTTTAAGGTCACAATACTGCAGCAGTATGGGTGGTAAAGGACCTTCCCCTTCACCTTTTAACACGTAACTCATAAACATCCACCGACATCTTGTCTTTTCTCATGACTTAAAGCTTTAAACGTAAGATAGCTGTTCTTATGTAGAACTGTTGTTAGCACACACTTAGTATACTGGTCTCATTGTGATTCTGCTTAACACCTTAAAAGGCAGCTTGGATACCCAACCATGCACCTAAGCCTTACTGACGAACAACAACGCATTGTTGAGCATAGCTATGGACCTGCCTTGGTATTTGCTGTGGCAGGTGCAGGTAAAACCACAACCATGGTGCGTCGTATTGAACGTGTTGTAAGAGAAAACATTTTTGCTGCAGATAGAATTCTGGCAAGTAGTTTTAGTAGGGCAAGTGTAGCTGACATAAAACAAGCCCTTAAGCCTTTTGTAGGCACTGCTAGAGTGCAGGTTAGAACCTTGCATGGTTTAGGCTACGCAATCATTAGAGAGGCCATAAAACGTGAGCTTGTCTCTTCTTTAGAATTACCTAAAGCCATTGAGTCAGTAGCCTACGCAATTCTAAGTCGAACGCTGCGCACAGCTCGAGCTCGCAACGTAGCGTTTCATCGTGACTTAAATTCCCTTGATAGTGAAGACTTTTTTGCTTATGTGGCCTCCTGTAAAGCTGAATTAAGCTTTGCTGATCTCAAAGCAGAGACGTTACCCAGACAGTCAAAAGCAAAACAAGCTGTTGCTCCGAATCATAACCGTTGGTATCTTGAATTGTTCCAGATCTTTGAGGAAGAACGTAAAGCCATGGCTGTTCTGACTTTTGATGACTTGATTCCTCAAGCTTGGACACTCCTGATTAAACACAAATCCTTTAGAGAAAGCTATCAGACTATGTTTGATGCTGTTATGGTTGATGAGTTTCAAGATATGAACTTAGGGCAAGTAGAACTTCTTGACCTGCTGGTAGAAACCCATGGTAACTACTTTGTGGTGGGTGATGATGACCAATGTCTGTATTCCTGGCGAGGTACATCCAACGAATTTATCCTTACCTTTGATAAGCGTTACAAAGCTAAACGTTATGTTATTTCTGATAACTTCAGATGTTTTGCTGAGCATACTGTCTTAGCTAATCACGTTATTGCTAGAAATACTAAACGAACCCCTAAAACCTTATGCCCAGCGCGAGGCTTTGGTGGTCAAACACGTATTGAGACCCATAAGGATAATCAAGCTATGGGAAACGCTATCGCTAAGAATATTAAAGAAGCCCTTAAGGCAGGTGAACAAGCTGATCAGATTGCCATACTGGTTCGACTGTATGCTGAGACCGCATTTATTGAGTATGGTCTTATTGAACAAGACATCCCTTATGAGATTATAGGGAACGTCCCTTTCTATGATCGATCAGAAAACAAATTACTACTGAAGTATTTCTACATTGCTCAGTTTGAGCGACAGCTGCAAGAAGGAAACGAACTGAGTTCCTTTGATCAGCAGTTACTTGGAGAAATCTGGTGGGATGTACTAAGGACACCGAAACGCTACTTATCTCGTGAGCAAAGTGATAATAGTCTCAGAGAGGTACTGGTACGGGGTACAGCTCCAACGCTGGCTTTAAGCATGGCAAGTGGGCATCTTCCGCATGGGGCTCGCGAAAGCATACTGAGCTTAAGTCGAACGATCGCTTGGTTAGTTGAGCAAATCGCTTCTGACACAAAACCTGCTTTTGAAGTGTTGCAAGAGCTTGAGGCAAGGCTTGAGTACAAAAGCTATCTACTGGAGAATAGTGGTTTTGCAGAAACCGGTGAAGGTAAAGTGCAAAATGTACAAGCGTTTATTGAATATGCTCAAGCTAAAGGAAGCGTTTCAGCGTTCTTAGCTCATTTAGAGAAGATCAGCTTTGGGTCTGCAGGTAGCGTTCAAGTAAATACTTCCCTAAAACGCGTGGTGATCTCCAGCGTGTTTCGTGCTAAAGGCTTGCAATGGCCGCATGTAATTGTACCTGGGGTGAATTATGGTCATTATCCTGCTGCTGGTGTAAACATTGATTTAAGTGAAGAACGTAGATTGTTTTATGTTGCCTTAACAAGAACCCAAGCGAACCTTGAACTGCATCTTGTGAGTGAACGTCAACCCAGCATATTTATGGAAGGCTTAGTAGCTTTATTAAAAGATACACGTCTCGCAGAAGCATCACTAAATAAAGACTTAGCCTCATGGGAAGCACAAGATGCCTTAAACGTAATGAAGGTTTATCGTTATCTTGAACGCTACCTTGAAGTCTGGCATGATGCAGCTCAAGATAAACAGCTTTTGGCTTCATGGTTAGTTGCAGCAGATAAAGCTTGGCGTTTAGTCAGCGAAGCTGTCTTACCAAAGAGCTTAGTAAATAAATTACAGAATAATCAAGTTGTTGACGAAACAAAAGTTGCGGCTTGCAAGCATTGTTTACAGGGAACCCAAACTATTGCTAAGCCTCCCAATACCGTTATTAAAGCTATTGAAGCCTCTTGGCGACCTTACAGTAAAGAGAAAGATGGTGCCTTGCCTAAGGGAACTCGAGTGCGTCATGCTCTACATGGAGAGGGTCAAATTGTTGGCTTTGGCTCTGATCCGTCTTTTGCTTATGTAGACATTGCTTTTGATAAGGGGCGGACGGTTAGACTCTTACTTCAACACGCTAGGTTTGAGGTAGCAACTCAATAGCCTGTTTACCTTCTTGAACCGATTGTGAATACGGTTTGGCCCTTAAATAAGGCTCATAGAAATGGAGATCAGCGGAAGCTTATCGACCGGTTGCGTACCCATAGCCCAACCTTTGATGTCCGAGGCAAGAATCAAAATAGACCCCTAATTTTAGCTCTTGGGCCGTTGTGAACCTAACAAGATCATGTTGCACCTAGTCTTTGCTAAGCATCAGCCTTCCTTTAATTAACCTTGTTTTTGGGGTTCTCTAGGTAAAAGTGCTTGTGGTTGAACAATTTGCCTTTGCTCTGGCGTCAATCTTGCTAAAAGCTCAGGGGAAGCTTGGTAGCCATGCCTAAAATTACCCCAAGAAGGACCATAGCGATACACAATAATGCGACGATCACCTTCATTTATACGTCTAGCGGAACCATGGGAGATAGCATCTACAAACAAAAGTGCATCACCTGCTTTCATATGAACCTCAACAGATCCCTCAATACCGTCTACAGACGCAATCTCACCACCCATCTTATGTTTATCAAAATGCGGGTGCGGGAAGTTTGCTTTGTGACTACCAGGAATAACCATTGTGCCACCATCCCCCTTGGCAATATCTGTTAGCGCAATTAATATATTTACCTGGCCACACTGAAAGCGACCATTATGAAAGCGAAACTGATTACGCTTAGTACCTTCATGTCCTCCTGAATGTAAGCCTATTGCCTGTCCTGGTCCACGAATATTGGCAAAGTTCTCATCAATAAACAAAGGACCATGCTTGTAATCAAAGGTACCTTCACCGCCAACAAAGTATTTAACTTTATCAAGCCAACTTGGGTGATCAATTAGGCTTTCAAAAGGTTTACCTGCTTCGTAGATCTGCTGTAAATTTGTACCTTCATCATCACCAAACGTATGCCCCTGCACGTAACCTAGCCACTCATTGTGTTTCAGAGGCAAAATAGCATCAATACCTTCATTTAACGCTTTAACTTCATCAGGGCTTAGGGCTTTCTCAAGTACAAGATAACCACGTAAATCAAAAAGGTATTTGTCTAAGTCAGTGGGCATGAGGACTCCTTATCGGTTTTCATCATTCTAGAGGGTTTCATTATACTCATGACTTGCAAAAATACAAAGACTTGAAGTAACTACAGCCCCTCTATACAAAGAAAATAGGGTAAGCTAGAACAATGCAAAGCAAGTTGAGTTATGAAGAACTTGAGCGTGAGAATGTAAGCTTGCGTGAACGAATAAAGGCGTTGGAATCAGAGTTATCTGAGGTAAAAGCTTTGCTGAAGAAAGTGCTAGGTCAAGATAGCCATAATAGTCATAAAGCTCTATCGCAAGATAGAAAACGCTATCCAAAGACAAAACTCAAGGTTAAGGAAAAAACAAAACAAACAGCTTCTACAAGAAAGACGCTGGAGTATTCAGCAGAGCCTGATGAGCTAAAGGAGCTAGTTTTAGGATTGCAAGGGTGTGGCTGTGGAAAAAGTTTGTCTGAACTGCCAAGTCATTATGAACGGATTTAAGTCTATGAACTGCCAGACTTGCATTTGCAAGTAACTGAGTATCAAAGGGAACGAAAACGCTGTAGCTGTGGTTTCTTGCATGAAGCAGATTTACCTTTGGGGATAGAACGTGGTGTGCAGTATGGAGCTAGAGTTAAAGGTTTTCTGAGCTATTTGCATCAGTATCAGCAATTGTCGTATAAACACTGTTGTGAAGTGTTTGAAGATTGCTTTGGACAAACGATAAGCCAAAAGAGTCTAGGACGTTATCAAGATCGACTTTATGAACACTTAGCTGAGGCTGAGCAGACTATCAAGATACAGTTAGAACAAGCTAAGGTCATACATAGCGATGAAACAGGAATCTTTTTGGCAGGACAAAATCACTGCTTGCATGGCAGGAGCGATGATAGCTTGACGTTCTATCAGATCGATAAATCCCGTGG
>CAZWJZ010000228.1:0-7488 GCA_964634665.1 uncultured bacterium
CACCATTCGCCCTCGCCTTGATTCAGGGAAGTAATTTCTGTACGGTCACTAAGTAAAGAGCCGAGTCACTTTTTCTAGGCTATCTTCAAGCTCATTAGCGTCTGGATAAGCTATGGCGTATTGCATACCTCGTAACTCTCGAATAACAGACCAGTCATGAACACGCTGCTCAAAATGATCACCTAGTTGTCCCCCTAAATGCTGATAGCTCTGTACTACCTTAGCTTTAAACTCTGCTGATACGTAAGATTGAGGTGCAAAATCTTGAGCACTATCCCCTTGATTAAATAACTCAAAATCAATAATGCCAACAACTTTACTAAGAGACTCATCAAGAATGATATTTTCACCCCATAAATCCCCATGCACTAATTTTGCTGGAGGCGGTCTATTGGTTTTGCGCTCAGCAAAGGAATGCCACCAAGTTTTTGCTAATTTATACGATCTGTCATTCAAATACCCTTGTAAGCTGGCTTCTACTGCTTGCCAAAGCATCAGGGGTTCTTGATCTCTCGCAGGTATAGAAACAGGAGGGTTAGTTTCGTGAAGTTCAAACATGAAACTCGCAAGTGAGTAGGCTACTTGCTCTAAATCTACGTGCTCAGCAAGCGATAAATTGAAAGGTCTACCAACAATAACAGGGTAGGCCATGGCACCAAAAGGAAAAAACTCTGAAGCAGCCAACTGCCATTTGGGAAAGGGAATCTGTAAAGATAGTTTCCCCTGCAAGCTTACTAAATTACGAAATTCATTCAGTTGCTGCTTTCCTGCTTCACTGTTTTTTGCAACCCGCAAAATAAATTCATCCCCAACACAAAAAACATAGCTACTAAAACCATCTGCTAGAAGAATGGGTTTGCCTTGCTTTGCTAGATCAGGGGCAGCATAGTGCAAGCCGAGACTTACTTGATAAGTATTTAAAAGGCTAAGGAAGTTCGTTTTCATAAAGTCAGTCGTCCAAGCTATGAGTGATAGATAAGAGCCTCATTTTAAGAATAAAACCAAAAACAAACAGATGAAGGCTTTCTATTTTTTATCAAGACTCTTCAGTAGTTTAGCATTGAAAAAAACCTAGACAATAAGAACTCGAGTGTTTGTTTTATTTTTATGCGCCTTGTTTAGGCTTATTTTTGTAATTGTGCTCATTAGCCTTTTATTTATATCCCTGATAGGTTATTATGCGTCTCAATAATATTGCTATATAGCAACTTTATGTGTGTTGAATACACCTAAAAATTATGAATACAAAACTTTTTGATCAACTATTTAGTATCTTTTTACCGATTTTTGCTGCGCTTGCTGCATTATTAGTGGGTGCCATTATGCTTCTTTTGTTAGGTGTTAACCCTTTAGAGGGCTATGGTGCACTTATTCAGGGTGCCTTTGGTAGTCGTAATGCGCTTGCGGATACTATTGTTAGAGCGACCCCTTTGCTTTTGGTGGGTCTTGGTATTTGTATTGCTTTTCGTGCAGGTGTCATTAATATTGGGGGTGAAGGGCAAATGGTTACGGGCGCACTTAGTGCCACTGCAGTTGGGCTTGCTTTACCCAATGCACCTGCTTTTTTTGTTGTTCCTTTAGCGTTAATTACTGGTTTTATTGGCGGTGCCCTGTGGGGTGGTATCGCGGGTTATTTAAAAGCAAGATTTAATGTAAATGAAATTTTGACCACTATCATGATGAATGTTATTGCGGTTCAGTTCATGAATTTTCTGTTACGCGGTCCCATGATTGATAGTAACCAAGTAGGGGCTGCTGCTATACCTCAAACGGCCCGTTTAAGTAGAGCGTTTGATTTACCTAGAGCTGTGCCTACACGCTTACATTTGGGTGCAGCTATTGCAGTTGTGCTAGCATTTCTTGTTTATATTTTGTTGTGGCGCACTTCGCTTGGTTACCGTATTAGAGCTGTGGGTCTAAATGCCTTTGCTTCAAAATATGCAGGTATAAACATAAATAGAACTGTTATTAGTTCCCTTATGTTGAGTGGCGCATTTTGTGGTTTGGCAGGTGCCATTCAGGTCTTTGGGTTGACGCATCGCATGGTCACAGATGGCACTGCTGCTGGCTTTACAGGATCTGCTGGCTTTAACGGCATTGTTGCTGCCTTGTTTGGTCAACTTCATCCTATAGGCACCATCCCCTCTTCTTTCTTTTTTGGGGCACTTTTGGTAGGTGCAAGCAAAATGCAGCGAGAAGTTCAAGTACCAGCAGCTTTAATTGTTACGCTTAATGGACTCATTGTTATTTTTGTGGTGAGCAGTGAAATCTGGCGTAGGCAAAGAACCAAACGGCGTAAGTTAGCTCAAGTTGTAGCGGCATCAAAGGATACTGACGCTTAATGCAAGATATTTTTAATTTAACCGTTATTGTGGGCATTTTGTCTTCAGGTATTCGCTTAGCTACCCCTTACTTATATGCGGCTATTGGTGAAACTTTTGGGCAGCGTAGTGGTGTTTTAAACCTTGGTGTTGATGGCATTATGTTGCTATCTGCTTTTTCTAGCTATTTTGTGGTACTTACGCTGGGTAATGCTTGGTTAGGCTTGGCTGTTGCTATTATGGTGGGTGCCATTATGGGCTTAGCTATGGGGTTTATTAGCGTAACACTCCAAGCAGAGCAGGGTATTAGTGGTATTGGTGTGTACTTATTTGGTTTGGGTCTTAGTGATCTTTTGTTTCAAAAGTTTGTTGGTACCGCCAAACCAGTGAGTGGTTTTAAAGAAGCGCCCGTTCCGTTACTTAGTCAAATACCCATTATTGGGGATATCCTTTTTAACCAAAATATCTTGGTTTATGGAGCTTATTTAATTATTCCAATAGCATGGTTTGTTTTAAATAAGACAACTTTTGGTTTGAACATTCGTGCAGTGGGTGAAAACCCTGAAGCTGCAGATTCGCTGGGTGTAAGTGTACAAAGAACACGCTATTACACCCTTATTATTGGTGGTATTTTATCAGGCATAGCAGGTGCATCTTTATCTATAGCCTTGCTAAATGTTTTTCAGCAAAACCTTACCAATGGCATGGGTTTTATAGCCGTTGCACTTGTTTATTTTGGTGGCTGGCGACCCTTTTTTGTTTTATTTGGTTCCCTTATCTTCAGCTTTGTTAATGCCCTTCAAGTTTGGATGCAGGTATTAGGTATTCCTATACCTTCAGACATAGCCGTCATGATGCCTTACGTTTTGACGATCGTTGTGCTCATCTTTTCTGCAGGTAGAGTAAGAGCACCTTCAGCCTTAACAAAACCCTTTGAACGATCAGGATAAGGAGGTAAACTTGTTGCAAAACGGCATCTCAGCATCTCCTGAGGGGCACAGAAGCTGATAGCTCATTTTTAAAATCAAAGCAGTAAGGTTTCACTATTAATAAATACACTTGGAGGTAAGAATGAAAAAAAGTTTAGTTATCTTAGGATTAGTATTAGCTGTAAGTTTAAGCTGGGCGCAAGATGCCTTTCGTGTTGCAGTAGTCATGCCAAGTGCTACCAACGATTTGGCTTTTAGCCAAAGTATGTTTGATGCACTCAGCAGTATAGAAGCTGAAATGGGTGAGAATAGCTTCGAGTTTGTTTTTGCCGACGGAACCTTTATTGTAGATGACGCTTCAGCAGCGATGCGTGACTGGGCAAGCCAAGGCTATGACCTTGTCATAGGACACGGCTCACAGTACGGTGCAGCACTGCAAGAAATAGCGCCAGATTTTCCAAACGTAAGCTTTGCTTGGGGTACAGCTGGAGACACCTTTGGTCTAGACAATGTTTATGCTTACGAAGCAGCCGCCGATGAAGGTGGTTACGTAAATGGAGTCATTGCAGCAACCTTAAGTGAAGTAGGCATCATTGGTGTGGTTGGTCCTGTAGAAGTTGGCGATGCCAAACTCTATGTTGACGGTTTTATTGCAGGCGCAACTGCAACTAAGCCAGACATACAAGTAAACGTGAACTACATTGGTTCTTTTAGTGATGTTGCCTTAGGCACAGAAGCTGCCAATACCCACGTAGCAGCAGGCGCAGACGTGCTAACAGGCTCAGCGCAAATGGTCGTAGGCCCGATTGGCGTAGCAAGTGAAAAAGGCATTTTATGGCTAGGTACACAAGCAAGCCAAACCGAACTTGCCCCAGAGATTGTTGTTGCAAACCAAATTTATGACTGGACCGTTGTTTTAAAACCCATGATTGAACAAATCAAAGCTGGCACCCTAGGTGGCGAAGCTTACCTAATCACCCTTGAAAATGGCGGGCTTGTCATGGAAATAAATGAAAATGCTGGTACTGCAGCTATTGAAGCAGAATTAGCAATCGAAGGCATTAAAGACGGAAGCATAACGCCACTCGGCGAATAAAGTGCTTAGGGATGCACAATCATGATTGTGCATCCCTAACATTCAGTTATGGCAAACCCACTTTTACCCTCAGGCTATCCTCGCATTAACCATATGGAAATGCGCGCAATCACCAAGCGTTTCCCTGGTGTTTTGGCCAACGACCAAGTCAACTTTGATATTCGATCAGGTGAAATTCATGCCCTTTTAGGGGAAAATGGTGCAGGTAAAAGCACCCTCATGAAGCAACTCTACGGGCTTTACAAGCCAGATGAAGGACAAATTATCTTTGATGGTCAAGCCAAAACCATCAACTCACCCACAGACGCTATAGAACTGGGGGTAGGCATGATTCATCAGCATTTTATGCTAGTAGATTCACTTACCGTAGCTGAAAATGTTGCCTTAGGTTTAAAGTCAAGCAAAGGCTTGCTCACTGATCTAGATGTCGTATCAAAACGCATAAATGAACTCTCAAAACTCTACGGACTCAAAGTCGAAACCGACGCTTACATATGGCAACTCTCAGTCGGCGAACAACAACGCGTCGAAATTATAAAATCGCTTTACAGAGGTGCAGCCCTACTTATATTAGATGAACCCACAGCTGTACTCACCCCCCAAGAAGTAGACGAATTTTTTAATATTTTAAAACAAATGGCAAACGACGGTCATGCGCTAATCTTTATTTCACACAAACTAGACGAAGTAACAGCCTTCACCGACTGCGTTACCGTATTACGAGACGGAAAGAATGCAGGCAACACCCTAACCAAAAACACCAACAAAAGAGACCTAGCCGAAATGATGGTTGGCAGACAACTCAAACTCGAGCCTGAAAAACCTCTTGTAGAGATTGGTAAAGCAAGACTAGAATTAAAAAACGTAACTGCACAAGGTGACAGGGGCGTAGCTGCCCTTAAAAACGTTTCTTTAGAAGTCAAAGCTGGCGAAATAATGGGCTTAGCGGGTGTGAGTGGTAACGGACAACTCGAGCTTGCTGAGGTGATTGCTGGGCTGCGTATGGTTACGAGTGGTGAGGTGCTGGTTGACGGGGCTAATGTTGTTAATCAAGCACCTGCCTTTGCTATGTCTAAAGGACTTAGTTATGTACCCGAAGAGCGTAACCGTGACGGCATGATTAAAGAATTCTCAGTAGCTGAGAATCTTATTTTACGAGAGAGTAACAAAGAGCCTTACGCTAAACATGGCTTTCTTAAGTTTGCTGATATTGCACAGCGTTCAAAACAACTCATTAAAGACTTTGCAGTTAAAACCCCCTCGGCAGAAACCCCTATGGCTAATTTGTCTGGCGGTAATGCGCAGAAAGTCATTATGGCTAGAGAGCTGTCACGTAACCCGAGCGTGCTGGTTGCCGCGCAACCTACCCGCGGTGTAGATATAGGCGCAACTGAGTATCTACGTGAACGCATTGTTGAGCAGCGTGCTAAAGGCACAGCAACCCTACTCATATCAGAAGATTTAGATGAAATTTTAGCCTTATCTGACCGTATAGCCATTATTTTTCATGGCGAAATCATGGGCATTCTTGATAGAAAAGATGCATCGCTAGAAAAAATTGGCCTCATGATAGCAGGCGAGCAAGCAGCCTAAACGCATGACTAATGCAAAGAAAACTAAGAGTTCACTTTAGCCATTTCACGATTCCTTCTCATTTCTTCCTGCCAATAAAAATCTCTAGCTTCTACTCTTTCTTTAGGCGGAACACTCGCACCCAAAATATAAGCCCTTCTTACTTCAGAGCTCGAGTTTGGCCCCGCATAATGAAACGTGCGACTATGATGAACCGTAGCGCCACCCGCAGGAATAGGGCAAGTCACTAAAGGCTCAATATCAGTCACAGATTCATCTACCACCAAACCCGCAGCACCCTTAGCAATACTACGATGCGGCACCACACCCAAAAGATGACTCTTAGGCACAAACTGCATACAACCATTCTCAAGTGTGGCATCCTGCAAAGGAATCCAGATACTCAAACTGCCATACTCGAGCGCTTCATTCCAATAAGCTTCATCTTGATGAAGGGGAGTAGCTGCGCCAATATGCGCAGGCTTACGAATAGCATGACCCCCCTTACCCACCGTGGCATCTTCACCTAAAAGCTGCTTCGCTATAACAGCAGCATTGGCACGACAAAGCGTATTGAGTAATTCAGGAGCGTACTTCTCAGGGTTCAAGATTTGCGGTAAGGTGGCAGCTTTACCCTGCTCATTTGAGCCAGCCAAATCAAAACTATTACCATCATCTCGACCAGCATCTTCTTCAAAAATACGATCATAAGCTTTTCGCATGTGGGCAAGCTCTTCAGCTGTCGTAATGCTATCTAAAACCAGATAGCCATTTTGATGATAAAAAGAAATTTGCTCACTACTTAGGCTTAAGTTAGCCTTAATCATGCTGTACTGCCTCCTATAACTTGATGTTTAAGCTAAAAAGCTCGAGTGATTAGTTGATTTGTATTAATATAATCATTTTTGTAAGCCGCTCAAGTCTTCCAGCTTTAGTTATAGCGCCTCGCGCAGATGTAAAAAGATAATTTTTTAGTTTGCTATTAGAAAAGAGTAAATCCACAAAAAGACAGCTAAGCACAGTATTCTTGTGACCTTTCTTACTTATTTAGCAGCCTTAGAAGCAAAATGAGTCTAAAGTAAGATTTTTGTAAGAATTAGCTTGCTTAAATGTACTTGTGGACTTGAGGTAACCTCCCATACCTCATCCTTTTCCCTTCCAAATGGTTTCGTGCCTCCCACACGAAACCAATTTTTTTGTGATTAATACCAAAAACCCTATTCTTAAATACGCTATAGTTAAGGTGCCTCTGAAAAGAGGGAGTATTGGGAGTAGAGCGCCCGGGGAGCCGGGTGCTCACATTTTTTTACCCACACAAAAACCAATCTACTACAAAACTACAAACACCCAAAAGCCAATCCTTTTAAACTAAACAACATGCAACGGCTCATAAAAAAAGCCAAACCCCAACACTGCGAACTCTGCCAAAGAGAAAAACCCTTAAGCTTCCACCACCTCATACCCAGAAAAAACCACTGCAAAAAATACTTCAAAAAGCAATTCAAAAAAGCCGACATGTTAACGCGTGGCGTATGGCTCTGCAAACTCTGCCACAACAAACTCCACCAAA
>CAZWJZ010000229.1:0-4921 GCA_964634665.1 uncultured bacterium
CACTTGATTCAGTACGAGAACCATAGCTAGATACAGACAAAAAATCAATGGTTAATGGCAAATCAATGGCCCTAACCAAATCTGCCATAAAAATAAATGCACCATTTAAAACACAAATAAGATGCAGTGGTTTAGATACATATTCTTTTGCAATTTGTGCGCCTATTGCAGCAACACGCTCACTGATTTGCTCTTTAGAAATCTGCACTGGCCCGTCGCCAGAAACAAAAATAGAGGTTGACATGGTAACTCCAAAAACAGCTCAGCAAAACCCAAGCCTAAATTAATTAACACCTACTGTAACGGTAATAAGGCGCAAAACCTATTGCTTTTCCTGCAAAGTATACCCGAGAAGCTTAAAGTCATGTGAAGACAGTTCACGATACTCGCCAACCGCAAGGTCATTAAGCTCGAGTTTGGCTATTTTTGTACGCACTAAACGTGTAACACTGTGCCCTACTGCTGCCAGCATGCGTCTTACTTGCCTGTTACGACCTTCACCTAAAACTAAGATGCAGCCCCCTTCAGCTAGTTTTGCTACGCTTGCTTTTGCCATGCCGTCTTCTAGCTCTACGCCTTGCTCTAAAATCTGTAGTTCGGCGGCGCCTAGTGTGCCTTCACGTGTCCAAACTCGGTATTCTTTTTGATGCTCAAAACTAGGATGGGTCATCTCTAGGGTTAACTTACCATCGGTAGTGAGTAGCAAAAGGCCTTCAGAGTCCATATCTAAACGACCAACAGGATGCAAGCCCGGTATTTTAGGAACGTAATTCATGACCGTATCACGATCTCGCTCATCACTCAGGGTTGTAACCACCCCAACAGGCTTATTGAGCATATAGCTTACGGTTTTCACAAGCCGCTTAACCCTTTCTCCATCTACACGAATTGTATCGGCAGGTACGACTGACATGCCTAACTCCGCTACTTCACCGTTCACTAAGACACGCCCTTGCGTGATTAACTCTTCAGACTTACGACGACTCGCCACACCCGCTCGAGCTAGCACTTTTTGTAATCGCTCTGCTTCACTCACAGCATCAAGCTATCATGCTTAGTTGTTGTTCACAAGATGAAAAAGGCAGGCAAATAGGGATTAAGCAAGGTTTATGAAGAAAAAAGGAGGAATCTAAGAAGAAAAAAGGCTTTTTGCGGGCCTCTTTATTTTTCAAGTTTCTTATTCTTAGTGTTATAAAAACAATGTTCCTTCAGCAACCTTAACAGCTGAACCACCCACTTCTACATTAAAGCCAGTTACGTCTTTGGTTACCTTGACATGAAGCTCACTGAGTCTGCCCATTTCAACACCCTGATGACTCACAAACCGCAAGCCATCCTTATCAAAGTCTAAGAGTCCATGTTGCGCAATAAACCACCCTAAAGGCCCATGCGCTGAGCCCGTCCCTGGGTCTTCAGCCAAACCCAGCTTACGACAACGCAGATCACTATCTGGTGCATCAAACGTAAAGGCAAACACGCCCCTATGGTGACTAGGTAAGCCTTTAGGCAACAAATCAAGATTCACCTTGGCTTTTGACAATGCCTCTAAAGAAGCCAAAGGAACAAGCATAAACTGATTACCCGCACTGACAATTTGAACAGGCAAAGACTCAAGTAAATCACTAAGCTCGAGCCCTAGTGCTTTAGCTACAGCTACTCGTTCTGGAACTTCTTTGATTAGCTTTGGTACACCTTGATTCATCCATACTCTTTCGAGTTTATTATCTGTTATTTCTAGGCTCATGGGGGTAACACCTACAGCTAGTTCTAAGCTTGCTTTTTCGCCTTTGACCATACCTTTTTCAAAAGCGGCATAAAGTGTTCCTACACTTGGGTGCCCAGCCATAGGCAACTCTGTATGGGGTGTAAAAAATCTAGCTCTTAAATCAGCTTTTTCGCTTGGCAGCATAAAGCTTGTTTCAGATAAGTTGAACTCTTTAGCAATAGCCTGCATTTGCGCGTCAGTTAACTGTGAAGCATCAGGAATTAAGGCTAGAGGATTTCCAGATAGCGCGGTGGTCGTAAAAACATCCCAAATTTCATAAGGCAAGTTCATGGCCCTCATTCTAAAGCAAAGATAGACATCTGATACGCATGCCATATCAATAATCAATGCTAGGCTTTTAACATGATTCATCCTATTCACGAAAAATGGGCAAAACTACTGACCGAGTACTGCACAAACGTTCAAGAAGGCGAAAACGTCTTACTGTTCATAGAAACACCCGCTGAGAGCATAGCTCGAGCGCTCACTAGGCAAGTCTTAAAAATGGGTGCCAATCCTATTCTTAGGCTGACTTACCCTGAGTTTGAGCAAGACCTTTATGAATTAGGAAATGATGCTTACTTTAGTCATAAGCCTGAGTTTGAACTTAATGAGATAAAACAAATTGATGCATGGATTCGTATTCGCGCACCGCAAAACACAAAAGCCTTACAAAACGCTAGTAAAGATAAAGTTGCCGCGCGACTAAGACAAAATAGAGACATTCAAAACATTAGACTAAATGACACCAAATGGGTCGGCACGCTCTACCCAACTAACGCTTTAGCGCAAGATGCAGATATGAGCTTAGAAGCTTACGAAGCCTTTGTTTATGGTGCCATGTTTCTACTAGATGATGACCCTGTTGCCAAATGGAACGAAATTCACGCCTTTCAAGCCAAACTGATAGAACGCCTAAAGACGGCTAGTGAAGTACACATAAAAGGTGACGGCACAGACCTAAAAATGAATGTTAAAGACCGCATTTGGGTTAACAGTGCAGGTCACAAAAACATGCCTTCGGGCGAAGTCTTTACAGGCCCTATAGAATCAAGCGCAAATGGCATCATTAGTTACAAAATACCATCATCTGTACAAGGTGTAGAAGTTAATGACATTCAACTTACGTTTAAAGATGGCAAAGTGGTCGACGCTAAAGCTAAAAAAGGTAATGACCTGCTTCAAGCACAACTCAATGCTGACGAGGGTGCTCGCTTTTTAGGTGAGTTGGGCATAGGTACGAACTTCAACATTCAAACACCCACTAAACAAATTCTCTATGATGAGAAAATTGGTGGAACTATTCACTTAGCGCTCGGTCAAAGCTACCCTGAAACGCTAGGCATAAACGAGAGTGCGATTCACTGGGATATGATTTGTGATTTACGTCAAGGTGGCGCAATCTACTTAGACGGAGAGTTATTTCAAGAGAACGGTGAGTTTAAGATTTAATCTATGAATCTGCGAACTTCTAGTTATCTTTTAAAGCAAATTATTCTCATATTTTCTTAGCCTTGAATCCTTTTTTAAGTTCTGCACAATGAATGAATCAGCATCTTTAGAACAGCTAATTTCCAAAGATGCTGATTTAAAACGCATTTACGATGCCTTTGGCGCACCGCCAAACTGGCAGCGTGAAGCTAGTTTTGCGACCTTAGTTCATATCATTTTAGAACAACAAGTTTCTCTGGCTTCAGCACAAGCCGCCTTTGATAAGTTGTCAGCAAGAATCTCCCCTGTTGTGCCTGAATCTTTTTTGGTTTTAGATGATGCTGAACTAAAACGCATTGGCTTTAGTCGGCAAAAAACGCGTTACTGTCGCATTCTGGCAGATGCTCTAGTGACAGGTCAGCTTGATTTAGAGGGGCTTCAAACGCTCAGTGATAATGAAGCTCGAGCTGAGCTTATGAAGCTTACGGGTATTGGGGTTTGGACTGCTAATATTTTTCTTATGATGGCACTCGAGCGTTCTGACATTTGGCCGAAGGGTGATTTGGCTCTTGTTGTTGCTTATAAGCGTTTGAAAGGCTTACAGGCGCGCCCTAGTCAAAATGACTTAGAAGGGATTGCTGAATCTTGGAGGCCATGTCGGTCTTTGGCTGCGAAGCTTTTGTGGCATTACTATTTATCAGGGTAATAATGTTGCGCATTCTGAGTTTATTGCAAATTCCTAAAATGGGTGGTCAAGGTATTATACTGAGGCATTTCAAATATTAGTTAGAGTAGTTTCACATTAGTGAAAGTATTCACGATTCTCTGTGTGTGATTCTTTTATTGTTTTAGCTTGTACTTTAGTGCTTATCACGTTAAGCTTTGTTCGCAATCTTCTCGGAGGTTTATCTTGCTTCGCATTCCTAGTCTGGTTTATCCGCTTATGATTTATAACGTGATTGGTCTTTTTGCTGCTGATGCTCTTAATGCAGAGATTTTTAGCTTTTTACTGGTTTCTGGTAGTGAATTTATTTTTACTACTGCCCATTTGTTTTTGATTATTGGTGTTATATGTTTAACCATTGAGGTTATAAAGTCAACACGTACAACGCTTGAGTCTGTGCTTGACCATGGCTTTTCAGTTATTGTTTTTGTCGCCTATTTATTAGAGTTTATCTTGGTTCGTTTCGCAGGCAATGCAGAGTTCCTTATCCTTACACTTATGGCACTTGCAGATGTGATTACTGGTTTTGCTGTCACCATATTTGCTGCGAAACGAGATGTAAGTGTTGAGGGTGGTGGGTCTATTTTTAGATAGGCACTTAGGGTATCAACTTTATCGTAAAAGGATAATCGTAAACCTCACCATTTGAAGCTCTTATTGCGCCCACAACGGAAAAAATCATATTAAGTAAAACAATTACAAGCCACACTATAAGCAAAAGTAAAGATAAAACAAAGCCTGTATTTATGCTACCCAAAAAGCCAAGAACTGCCAAGATTAAAAAAGCAGCACCATACAGCCATACACTCAATGCAAAATTTAGCGAGGCTTTGGCTTCTTGAGCTATAAAAGCGCTTTCATTTTTCTTGAGTAGCCACACCAGCAAAGGACCCACTGGACTAGGAATACCCACCAAATTCACAAGGGCAGATAAATGCGCAATAGCAGCCCAATTACGCTCGTCAGCTGTAAGTTCAAAAGATGGTAAATTAGAGTTCATG
>CAZWJZ010000229.1:4931-7465 GCA_964634665.1 uncultured bacterium
CTAATTACTTTAAGCCCCATAATACAAAAAATCCCCCTGCAAAAGTATGACGAAACGCCTAGGTGTTATCTCAGATACCCATGGCTTGCTAAGACCAGAAGCCATAACAGCCTTAGCAGCTTCAGACCACATTATTCATGCAGGAGACATAGGTAAAGAAAGCATTGTTAAAGAACTCGAGCTTATTGCTCCTGTTACAGCAATTCGAGGTAATGTTGATAATGAACCGTGGTGCTTTCGCTATTCTCTAACTGAAGCTCTAGAGTTTGAAGGCATCTTTATTTATGTTCATCATGGGCATTTAGGCTTAGATATTGACCCAAAAGCAGGCGGCTTTAGCTTAGTCATTTCAGGTCACAGTCATGAACCTAAAATCGAAGAAAAGAATGGCGTTACCTTCTTTAACCCCGGTAGTGCAGGCAGAAAACGATTTAGCCTACCTGTCAGCTTAGGCATACTCGAGCTTTCTGAGGGCAAAGTGGAGGCTAGGCTCATTTATTTGGATGTTTAATAACTAGATTTTTTCTTGTTTTTCTTTAAGAAGCTGTCACTTACTCGCATACGACGTTCGGCTTCTCTGGCTCTTTGCATATCCCTTATGCGTGCAAGGTCAGCGTACAAGTCTTTTTTGTCGTCTACTTCAACTTCGTTATTACCATCAGTATGATGAATGCGTTCTAGCAGTTCGGCACGCTCTTCTAAAAACTGTATACGCTGACTTTCTTTAATTTGCGTTAAATACATGTCACGCAGTCTTTCAGCATCACGTTTTAGACAAGCATCAATATCAATAGCTGTTTCTCCATCTGTTGCGCCATGCTCAAATAAGCGTTTGAAGATGATTTTACCTTCAGTCCGTTCTTGGTACTTCGCAAATATTCTTGCACTATCAAACTGACAGTGCGTGCAAATCTCAAAAAATTCTTGCAACAAAGCGTCACTTTCAAAAGAAGGTAAATCAGCAATGGTCTCCGTAAGTCGCTGCTCGAGTTTTCTGGGTTCAAAGAGCATGAGTGCTATCATTTCAAGCTCTATAACTGCTCGTTTAGAATGATTTACGTTTGGGCGTTCCATACCCCGAACTTGGGTATCATTTATGCTTCTACGGCGTTTACTGTTAACCCATTCGTTAAGACGCCCCGCATCTATTTTTAACTGCTCTACAACTAAACGACTGGTTTCTTGCGCGACTGAATCAAAGACATCTCTTGGTCTTAGAGCGGGCAATAGTTCATTTAAGATGTTTTTCTTACCCTCAACTGTTGTTTTGTCGTATTTAGCTAAAACACTTTGAAAACGAAATTCCACTTCTGACAAGCCTTGTCCTAAGGCTTTTTTAAAGTCTTCTATGTGACCTTCAAGCACAGCGTCTGCAGGGTCTTTACCAAAAGGCACTCGAATGGCTTGTACCAAAAATTGCCTACCAACAGATTGCTCTAGACCGCCTAAAATAGCGCGCTGCCCTGCCTCATCTGCATCAAAGGCAAGGTAAAGTTTCTGGACATCCAAACGGCTTAACTGCGTAGCTTGTTCTAATGTTAGTGTTGCACCTAAAGCCGCAACCGCATTAGCAAAGCCTGTTTGGTGTAAAGCAATAACATCCATATAGCCTTCAACCACTAGACATTCACCACTCGAGCGAATCTCAGTTTTGGCTATATCAAGCCCGTAAAGCAGCTCTGCTTTTTTAAAGATATCTGTTTCAGCCGTATTAAGGTATTTAGGTAAACTGTTATCTAAAACTCTACCCGAAAAGCCCACAACTCGACCCATATAATCTTTAATAGGAAAAATAATTCGATTTCTAAAATAATCATACTGCCGACCTGAATCATTTTCACGAATCAAACCTGCTGCTAACAAGTCATGCGCATTGAGACCTTTAGTAAGCGCAAGCTTCAAAAAAGCATCCCAACTATCTTGCGCATAGCCCAAATCAAAAGCATCAATAGAATCTTCAGTGAGTTTACGAGAAAACAAATACTCATGTGCAAAAGGATGCGAAACAAGTTGCGACTTAAAAAACTCGAGTGCTACTGCGTTTACTTCATAGAGGTCTTTGCTTTTTTTGTCTGTTGGGATGCTCGCTACAACTTCTATGCCTGCACGTTGACCAAGGTATTGCATAGCTTCAAAGAAGTCAACCCCTTGGCTTTGCATAACAAAATCAAAGATGTCTCCTTTAGCTTGGCAACCAAAGCAATAATAAAAACCTCTGTCTTGACTCACGCTAAAGGAGGGTGTTTTTTCACTGTGAAACGGGCATAAGCCTTTGAGCTGACCACGGCCTGATGGTTTTAAAGCAACAATTTCACCCACAACATCTGCGATGTCGAGGCGGCCTCTTATTTGCTCTTTTACATCATTAGACATGATTAAACTTACTCCACACTCTACCCTAGATACATAACATTTTAGCTTATGAGTTAACGTTAATAATTACAAATAATGTTCAACCAGCTCGAGTCTATCATGGCATTTTTCAAGAAAAATGAAAAATTCTTAAGGAAATAGTTTGAGAAGCTGGATTCAGA
>CAZWJZ010000230.1:0-7439 GCA_964634665.1 uncultured bacterium
CGTAAAGAAGCTTCAAACCGTTCGAATAATTTGGGAAGTTCTGCGTTAAAAAAACTTATGTATTCTTTCAAATCCACTAGACCACGAGATACCTCTGAGTCATCTTCGTTAATAAATTCAAAGCCTTTGTCTACAAGGCCGGTAAATTGAGTAATCATCATGGTGCTTGCTTTTAAAGATTCGTACATAGCGTTGGGTTTATTTTTGAAGTAGTCTCGCCTATCCCCTAGTTTTCGGGTTCGTTCTATAAGCCCTGCGTGTTCTAGAAGGTTAACCGCTCCACTTATGCCGCCTCGGCTGGCTTTGAGTTGTTTGGCTAAGTCTTCGGCTGATTGTTCAGCTGGGTCAGCTATGAGCAGTGCAGCAAATACACGTCCTGCCATGCGGGAAAGACCAAAGCCTTCCATAGCAAAGGAGAACTCTTCTATATAAGCTTGTCTTTTTTCATTTATTTCAATCATTTATGAAACTTTCTCATAGCGGGAGTATAGAAGATTCATAAGTTTTAGTCAAGTCTGAAACTTATGAATCTATAAAAACCTCTCTTTCACGTAACAAAGCCCCCCTTGAAACTCGAGCTTATTTACTTTAACTTTTTTGATTTATAAACGTAATTGCGTTGTAATCCTAAAATCCCAAGCATAAAAACGCTTATACTTGGTAAATTCTTGAGTTTGGGTTGCCTTATGAAAACTACTTTGAAAAACACCTATCGATACACAAAAACTAAGTCAAAACAGATCATTCTGTTTCAAGCTAAAAACATGAAACTTGTTTGCCTCATATTTTTCTCAAGCCTTTTCTTTACTGCTTGTGCACCTTATGTTCAGAACCTCATTCAATATCAATTTGCAGGTATTGATGACTACAAAATATTTGCCAGCCGCACGGTTAAAGCAGGCAGCCCGCAAGCTTGGGCCATTGCCGAAAATTATAATGGAGCTGAACTTGAACCAGATTTAGTAAAAACCATCGAGTCGTTTGACCCTGTAGCCTTTTTGCTTGTTAGCAACAACCAAATCACCTTTGAGCGCTACTGGGGTGATCATAACAAAACAGCTTACAGCGCCTCTTTTTCAATGGCTAAAAGTATAGTCAGCCTTTTGTTTGGCATTGCTTTAGAAGAAGGCAAAATACAAAGCCTAGATCAAGCTATAGCTGACTTCATACCTGAATTTAAAGAAAATGGAAAAGCAGCCATTACGTTCAGGCATCTCTTAACCATGACCTCAGGTTTAGCTTGGGATGAAGCCTACAGCTCCCCTTTTTCACCCACCACCGAACTTTATTATGGCGATGATCACTACAAACTCGTAGTCAATCTACCCGTCAAACATGAAGCAGGCAGCGTCTGGTACTACTCGAGTGCAGATACACAAATTTTAGGCATTGCGCTTGAGGCTGCGCTTGGGCAAACCCTGAGTGATTATGCTAGTGAAAAACTCTGGATTCCTTTGGGCGCAGAGCAAGATGCAAGTTGGAGTCTTGATAAAGAGAATGGTGTTACTAAGGCAAATTGTTGTTTCAACAGTAGCGCTCGAGATTTTGCGCGTTTAGGGCAGCTAGTTTTACAAGAGGGTCGCTGGCAGGGCGAGCAGCTTGTTCCTGCTGCTTATCTAAAAGAAGCAACCCAGCCTGTAGCAGGCCTTAAAAATGATCAAGGGGAAGCTATTACTTATTACGGCTTTCAAATCTGGTTAGGTGAGTTTGATGGTCAACCCATGCCTCTCTTTAATGGCATTCTTGGGCAATATATTTTTATCATTCCGCATCTTGATACGGTGCTTGTTCGTTTGGGTAAGCGTGACCACCCGCGAGGTGAAGATGTCTTTGCTTATCAGCAGGCAGCAATAAGCATTCTTGAATGAACCCTTAAACTCATCTAGCTCGCTTTACAGTGAAAACTAAGAGGGTAATAATGACCCATGATTCCCACCCTAAACAGCGAACAACAATCATGGGTTAATAACACCCTAAACAAAATGACATTAGCTGAATGCGCAGGGCAACTCTTATGCGCATTTAACCCAAGAGGCAACAGCAACGACTGGCTCGAGCTTCTTAAAAAAGTACCTATTGGCGCGCTGACTATACAACGAGCAAGTACAACTGAGTTGCGAGAGCAAATGCAAGTTTTACAAAACGCGTCTGACATTCCCCTGCTCGTCACTGCTGACCTTGAGCATGGCGCTACTTCGCTAAGTGATGGCACTGAGTTCCCTTGGATGATGGCAGCAGCTGCCGCTAATGATGTTGAGCTCATGAAGATAATGGGGGAAGCAACCGCTGCTGAAGCGCGATACGCAGGTATGCACTGGACCTTTTCACCTGTTGTTGACCTTAACTATAATTTTAATAATCCTATTACCAACATTCGTTCCCTTGGTGACAAGCCCCAGCGTGTTAAACGTTTAGCTAAAGCCCTCATAGAAGGTATGCAAAGCACAGGACAGCTAGCAGCAACCGCTAAGCATTTTCCAGGTGACGGGCTTGATGACCGTGATCAGCATCTTGTTACTACTGTTAATAACTTGCCCTTTGGGCAGTGGCAAGAAACTTACGGTCAGGTTTGGCGAGAAGTCATAGCTGCTGGCGTTATGTGCATTATGCCAGGTCATATTTCTTTACCAGATTATCAAGGCTTTAAAAATAACCCTGAAGAGGCACCCCCCGCCACGCTTAGTTCCAAATTACTCATTGATCTGTTACGCAAAGAACTAGGCTTTGACGGCCTTCTTATATCTGACGCTTCAGGCATGATTGGCGTAGCCTCACGACTCCCTAGTAACAAACGCATTGTCGAGAGCATAAAAGCAGGCTTAGATATGTACTTATTTCCTGAAACGCTAGCAGATTACGAGCGCTTAATTCAGGCTGTAAAAGACGGTGATTTATCAGAAGAACGCGTTCGAGACGCAGCAAGACGCGTCTTAGAAATGAAAGCCCGCTTAAACCTACATAAAGATACCTTTGGACCAAAACCAACAGTCGCAAACAAACAAAGCTATCAAGCAGCAGCGCAAACTATGGCAGATAAAAGCATAAGCATGGCACGAACAAGCAAACAGCCACCCTTAAAGCTCGAGTCTAGCGCTAAGGTCTTAACAGTAACAATTGGTCAGGTGAGTTCTTACAGTAAGTTTATGCCTCAACCTGAACTTCCTGCTTTTGATGATGAGCTTCGTCAGCGTGGCTTTGAGCTTGAGCATTTGCTTAATCCTGCTGATGATCTACTGTTAGCTAAAGCAGCTGAGAGTGCTGTTGTATTTGTGAATTTGCTGCTTATTCCTTACATGGAGTTGGGTAGTATTCGTAATTTGGTGGGTCACTTGGGGCACTGGCAGTGGCGCTCTTTTTTTGTAGATCATCCGCAGGTTTGTTTTACGAGCTTTGGCAATCCTTATGTGCTTCATGAAATGCCTCATTTACCTAATTTAATGCTTGCTTATGGCAATAGTGCTGTTTCTCAAAAAGCAGCCGTTAAGGTATGGTTAGGTGAATTAGAAGCACAAGGTGACTGTCCTGTAAAACTACCTAAACTGCGCATCCAAGCGTTAGCTGAAGATTAACGGTTTATCTATAAACCGTACCCTTGTCTATTCAGTTGCATTTTCAAAAAAGGTTGCACAAAAACAGTGTTTGACTTTGGCTCCCTTTTCTGAAAATGCTATTACTCAAAGTATTACAAATAGCTAACAACGTCATTAAGTTGAGGTCTGGGTCGTTCTGTTGGCGCTTCAGTTGCTGTACCAATATAAATGAAACCTAGAATTTCGTCTGACTCAGCAATTGCTAACTGTTCTTTAATGGCTTTATCAAAATTAACCCATTCAGATAGCCATTGGGAAGCGTAACCAAGCGCCGTAGCTGCAACAAGAATATTTTGACAAACAGCAGCGCCAGATAAAATTTGCTCCCAACGTGGCGCACGATCTGACTCAATTTTGGTACTAACAATCAGCAAAAGAGGGGCTCTGCTGGGTCGCTGACGTTCAAACTCTATTCGTTTGCCGTCAGCATCAGGATTTTGAGCTGTAAACACTTCAGCAAAAACCTCACCAAGTTTTTCTTGAGCTTGGCCTTGCACCACCTGAATACGCCACGGCGTGAGTTTCTTATGGTCAGGCACTCTAATGGCGCAACGTAATATAGTTTCTAAGTCTTCTTTACTCGGGGCAGGCTGTGCTTGAAATACAACTTTCACAGAGCGCCGTCTTAAAAGCAGATCAATCGTTTCATTCGGATGTTGTTTTATACCAGTCAGGGGTTTATGATTCACGGTTCTCCTTATCTTTGCTTAAGCAATGCTTCCTACGATAACTTGCAGGCTTGTCTTAGGGCATTCGTTTTTACGCTCATAGAATTCTGATATTTCGTCATTTGGTAGTCGCAAACAAATTCTAGACCCGCTTGCCCAAATCTTTAAGATGCCAACTAACCTCACTTATGATTATTCTTCTACAACACTACGCAACCCCTGAATATCAAAACTTAATTCACCCTTAAGTAAGCGAGCACGCATGCTTTCTTCACGCTCGAGTCTTTCTTCTGCCTTAGCTAAAACTTCGTTTAGGCGTTCTTGAGCTACGCAGGTTGCGCCGTCACTATCTATAATAATGATATCATTAGGCTTTATGGTGGTTCCGCCCATACTTACAGGTGCATTAAACTTAGCTACTTTGGTTTTGCTTGCGCCTTTTGCCCGAATAAATTCTGCCCATATGGGCAGCCCTACATAGCTAAAACAATAACATCTCCTGCTTGAATATGCTCAATACAAGCGTGAACCATCAAATTATCACCCTGACCACAAGCCACCGTTCGAGCTGGCCCGGCCACTTTAAAACTTGGTAATAATTGATGTAACTCTGTATCAATCAGTCCTCTGCGACCCGCTGCTTCATAAACAGTAGCAACACCTAAATCTTTTAAACGCTCGAGTTTTTCTTTCATAAGCTGTCAACCACCCTTGCTGTAATACGCTGAAAAGCTTCAGCGTATTTAATGTCTTTACCTGAAATGCGTTTGGCATGATTCCCACGTCTGGCTGCTAGTTCTGTGTAATAACCTTTTAAGTAAGTTTGCGCGCCCATGACTTCCCTGGCGGCTACTTTTTTATCAAATACAGCACAGTACATCTTAAGCTTTTAGGCATCTAGACCCTTCTTTACTTCCTGAATGATGGTTTCAATAAAGCTAGCGGTACTACCCAAGTAATTAGCTTCCTCTTTTTTTTCTTGACCAATCCATACTATTACTTGTTAAGTCAGCAAGCTCATCAGCAAGATGCCTAGCTGAACTGCGTTGCTTCATAAGCGCTTGCTTCACTAAAGCTTTAGCTTCAACGCGCGGCATGTATTTAGCAAGCTCAAAACTATAGTATTCAGCTAACATAATACCTTTTGAAGCCTTAACATTAGCTAGCATAGCGTCTGTATTTACAATCATATTCTGACTTAACCAAAGCGCTTTTTTGAGGGCTGAAGCGCTAAGATGAAACATTTGCGGTAAAGCTAACCACTCGAGCTGCCAGCCATGCGTGCCGCGTTCATGCTCTTGAATCATGGCGTTATGCATGCTGGCTAAAAGCTGCGCATTTTGTCTTGCTGCCGTAATAATAAGTTCACTTTGTACGGGGTTACTTTTTTGAGGCAGGGTACTCGAGCCGCCCCTACTTGGGTCGTTTGATTCTTGTAGTTCGCCAACTTCGCTTTGGGTTAATAGAATTATGTCTTGCGCCATTTTGGCAAGGCTGCTTGTGACAAGTGAAAGCCAGTTTGCAAGTTCAGCAAAACTGTCTCGCTGGGTGTGCCAAGGCATAAGCGCAAGCCCAAGCCCAAGCCCTAAATTCATGGCAAGTTTTTCTTGCAGCGCAATGCCCTTATCAGCTAAAGAAGCTAGCGTACCTACAGCACCGCCAAATTGCAAAATTAAAACACGCCCATCCTCCAAGCCCGGCTCACCTACATTATTAGCAATATAAGTAAAGCCACCCACCTCTCGCTCGGCTAAAGCGTGAAGCAAATGCACGGGGTTACCCGTCATGCCAAAGCCCCCCACCATAAGACTCGAGCCTTCTTTTATGAGTGCTGCGGCTTCTTGTACGCTTAATTGCGGAACGGTTTTCATGAGACTCTTTCTATAAGGGTAGCTTCGCCTTGACCCACACCTACACATAAGGTTGCTAAGCCATAGCTCATGCTTTCGCCCTGCTCAGCGCGTCAATGCATTTCATAAATCAGGGTGGTTAAAATGCGTGCCCCTGAGCATCCAAGCGGGTGACCTAGGGCTATAGCGCCCCCATTTACATTGGTTATATCTGGGCTCAAATTTAATTGCCTTAGTACTGCTATAGACTGCGCTGCAAAAGCTTCGTTAAGTTCAGCCAAGTCAATATCTTTTATACTTAAGTTGTAGCGCTTTAAGAGTTTTTGCGTCGCGTAGGTGGGTCCAATGCCCATAACGCGCGGGTCAACCCCCGCAGCAGCAGAGCCAAGCCAGCGTGCTAAAGGTTTAATGCCAAGGTCTTTAGCTTTAACGGCAGACATAAGAACCAGCGCACAAGCACCATCATTTAACCCACTCGAGTTACCTGCAGTTACGGTGCCGCCTTCTCTAAAGGCAGGTCTTAAGGATGCTAGTTTTTCTGGGCTTGTTGACACTTCGAAGCCTTGCTCAGTTTGTTTGTAAAAAGGATGCTCATCGGTATCAAAGACTATAGGGTCGCCTTTGCGCTGCGGAATTTCTACTGGCACAATTTGTGACTTAAAGTAGCCTTTATTTAGGGCATTAATAGCTCTTGTTTGACTTTGAAAAGCGTAGGCATCTTGCTCTTGTCGGGTAATTTCGCCCCCTTCAATCTCGCCAGCGCAACTCATATCAATCACATTTTCTGCCGTCTCACCCATTGCTTCTAAAGGAAAAAGCTTTTTCATGGCGGGGTTTGGGTAACGCCACCCCAAGGTGGTATCAAAAGCCGTTACATTACCTGACGGGCCAAATGCGCTTGGGTTTTTGGGCATGGAGTAAGGCGCTCTGGTCATGCTCTCTACCCCACCCGCAACATAAACATCACCCTCGCCACACTTAATAGCTCGAGCTGCTTGGTTAACTGCGTTTAGACCACTGGCACAAAGGCGATTCACAGTTAAGCCAGCTACACTTTGGGGTAAGCCTGCTAGCAGTGCGCCCATACGCGCAACGTTGCGGTTGTCTTCACCTGCTTGGTTAGCACAACCCATAAAGACTTCTTCAACATCGCTTGGTGTAATGCCTGCTCTTGCTACGGCTTCTTTTATAACCATGCCAGCAAGATCATCTGGGCGAACGTCAGATAAAGCGCCACGAATCTTTCCTATGGCTGTACGTACCGCAGTAACAATAACGGTAATGGCTCACTCCAAACAGATAAGCTTAGCCCTCTGAGTATTGTAGTCATG
>CAZWJZ010000231.1:0-7395 GCA_964634665.1 uncultured bacterium
TCTCCGCATCTTAACCTACCTTTAGGGATGTTGTTTTTGTACGCTTACTTAGTGCCAAGGGATTTTTCAGGAAACCAAAAGTGAACAGCATCTTGCTGAGAGATTAGTAGTCCTATGCAACAGTTGATAGCGCAACTATTCTTGGAAATCCCAGCACGTTTATTTTTTACTCTATCAAGACTAAACTCAACGCTAATTTTCTAATGATTACTAACCAATGGTACTAGTTCACCTGAAAGGAAAGTCAAATCCCTACTTTCCTTTCTAAATTAATCAGTGCTTTATCTCGAATATTTCTTTGGAATATTAATTTCAAAAGGTATTGATGTTCTACACAACTAGAAAACATAAAGAATATGGCATTTAAAGACCGAATTTAGACACTAAAACTAGCACCAAAGGTTACTAGACTGCGCCCATAAGTTAATATCTGCATCTTGAGCATAAAGATCTATTTCTTTTAACTCTTCATCACTAAAACTCAAGTTATTTAAAGCAGCAACATTATCTTCAAGTTGCGCCACACTACTTGCGCCAATAAGCGCTGTCGTTACCCGCTCATCACGTAAAACCCAAGCAAGCGCTAACTGTGCTAAACTCTGCCCCCGCTTCTGAGCAATTTCATTAAGGGCACACACTCGAGTTAGCTTATCTTCACTTAAGAACCCTTCCTTTAAGGCTTTGGTCGAGGCTTGATAGTAAGTATTTTCTTGAACCCCACTCACCATAAGGGCCAGGCCACATGTGATAGCTTGCTTTGCTCGAAATGATGAGTTCATCTCGGTCAGGTATGAGGTCTTGCTTTAAGACTTTGCCAAAGTTCTCTTCAGCAGAGCCAGCGGGTGGGCCGTAGTTATTGGCTAAATCAAAGTGGGTTATGCCCAAGTCAAAAGCGCGTCTTAGCATGGCTCGACCATTTTCAAAGGTATCTTTACCTCCAAAGTTATGCCAAAGCCCCAAAGATAAGAGGGGAGTTTTAAGCCACTACGTCCCCAGCGTCGGTAGCTCATGCTGTCATAGCGGTTATCGTTTGCTAAGTACATTTTGTTCTCCTAAATAAGTTGCTTATAACATTTCCACGAATGCTTGCCCTATCAAACCCTGCGTGCGACCACTGAGCCTCAAGCATCTGAATCCTAGGGGAGTAAAAACCAAGCAGCTCAGTTGCTGCTGCAATGTTTCTTGGAACAGCAATTAATAGTATAGCGCTTAGCTTAGATGCTGGGTCTTTGTTGTCCGTAGTTTGTAGCTTGCTCAAATGCATGGGCGAGTTGCAGCACTTCAAAGTCATGACCGTATCGACCTACGATTTGCAGACCTACAGGTAAACCTTCTTGAGTAAAGCCAGCTGGCACGCTTATAGCGGGGTTACCTAAGGCACTAATGTAGTAACAAGACCTCATCCAACTTATATAGTCAGGCATGCTTTGACCATTTATTTCAGTTATAAATTCTGTTTGAATGCTAAAGGGTGGCACTTGCGTTACAGGCAACACAATATAGTCATAGTCTTGCATGAGTTTAGCTATGCGCACAAACAGTTTGGTACGTTTTTCTTCTGCTTTGGCTAGGTCAAGTGCGCTTAATTTTAGGCCTTCTTCTATGTTCCAAATAACTGTGTCTTTTAGTTTGTCACGGTGCTTCTCTAGCGTTTGGTAATACTTACCAGCAAATGAGTGAGCCCGAAAGGTTTTAAAGGCTTCATCTGCACCTGAAAAATCTAGTATGGGTGCATCTAGCTCGCAAGCTAAATCTTTAAAAACAGCTTGCCTTGGTTTTAAAGTCTCAGTAATGCTTTTATCAAACGGTAAGTCAGCAAACGCTTCTACGGCCCATGCTATGCGTGTTCCTGTAAAGTCACGCTCTAACGGCTTTAAAAAAGACTTTGGGTCATCTTTACGGCTTATAGGCACTCGAGCGTCATAGCCTGCCATAGCGCTTAGTAGCAGGGCAACATCTTGCACCGTTCTTGCCATAGGGCCTTGCACACCGAGCGTTCCCCAAGCCGCTGTACTTGGGTAACTAGGTACCAAACCGGGTGTGGGTCTAAAACCAACTATGTTGCAAAAAGCAGCAGGGTTTCTTAAAGAGCCACCCATGTCACTACCATCTGCTAAGGGAGCCATGCCTGTTGCCAGTGCGACTGCTGCACCTCCACTGCTACCCCCACAGGTTTTACTTGGGTCATAAGGGTTTTTTGTGGTGCCAAAAACACTGTTAAAGGTTTGTGAGCCTGCGCCAAACTCAGGGGTATTGGTTTTACCTAAACTTATGGCACCTGCATCTTGTACACGATCAATAATGAGATCATTGCTTAAAGGAACAAAATCTTTGTAGATTAGTGAGCCAAAGCTTGTTCTTATACCCTTGGTATTTGCAAGGTCTTTATGCAGCATAGGTAAACCATGCAAAACACCAAGCTCTTCACCTTTACTAAGTGCATCATCTGCTTTTTGGGCTTGCTGCAAAGCTTTATCTTCAGCTAGCGTAACAACAGCGTTTAGCTTTGGGTTAATACTGGAAATGCGTTTCAGGCTAGCCTGAACAAGTTCAACACTCGAGACTTCTTTGCTGAGTAGCTTTTGGCGTAAGTTGCTAGCGCCTAAGTAATAAAGGTCTTCGCTCATGCTTTAAAGCGTATCAGGATTTAGAGGTATTACATAGTCTATGCGGCAAGGTTTAAAAGTAAGCTAATAGCAATGCTTGCTCACTTCCCAATCTTGCTATTAGCTTTATTGCCAAAGCCTTAAACAGACTCAAGCCCACTTATGGCTGCGATTAGCGAATCAGCTGTAATGGCACTATGCGACATATCAAGTTTCACTTCAGCTTTATCTAAAAGAATAATTTGCGGGGTTTGATGCACCACCGCTAAGCGCTCCGCAATCTCATTAGACACAGCCCTTGACTGCTGCACAACCACCCTGTAAAAAGGAAACTCGAGCTCTAAGTTCATGACTTCTCGGTTAGCTCTTGCGCTAAACGGGCAGGTTGCGCTGTGCTTGAATATGAATACGGGTTTTTTGTGTGACAGTTCTATAGCGTTGTTAAGATCTTGGCTGTTTTCTAAGGCGTTCATAGCTTTAGTATACGGTGAATAAAAGAGCTTTAAGTAACGGGTGATTTGTCTAAATGAACGCCTACTGATTAGCTGACTTTTCATAGTTGAGCATAAACCTAGATAATTTAGATTTATAATAGCTCTAAGTTGTAAATTAAAATTACTTTTGTTCTTTAATGACTTATATGCTTTACAACTTGTTAGCTTTAAAGGAGTCTTTTGTGTCTAAGTTTGAAAGCGTTAAGGTCGAATTAGCGAGTTACTCTGAAGCAGAAATGAAGCAGCGTGCTCTTGCTTTTTTTGAACTTATGAAAACAAGGCATAGTACGCGTGATTTTGCTGATAAGCCTGTACCGCTCGAGGTTATTCATAATGCACTTAAAACAGCAGGACGTGCCCCTAGTGGCGCAAATCAACAGCCTTGGCACTTTGTAGTTGTAACTAATAAAGATTTAAAACATAAAATTCGTTTGGCTGCCGAAGAAGAAGAGCATGCTTTTTATGAGGGGGGTCGCGCTTCAGAAGAATGGCTTGACGCCTTAGCACCCTTAGGGACAGATGCAAATAAGTCATTTATTGACCGTGCCGGTGCGCTTATTGTTATTTTTGCGCAAGCGTATGGTCTTAATGATGAGAGTAAGAAAACAAAGCACTACTATGTGCAAGAATCTGTTGGCATAGCTACTGGTTTTTTGATTGCTGCACTTCACAATGCAGGTTTAGCTTGCCTAACGCATACGCCTAGCCCTATGGGTTTCTTAGCAGACATTTTAGGTCGCCCTAAAAACGAACGTGCTTATATTAATTTAGTGGTAGGCTACCCCGCCGAAAAAACAACCGTGCCTGCGCATGCTAAACAGAAAAAAGAACTAACTGAGTTTGTAAGTTTTTTTGACTAAATACTGCTCGTATTTAATCATCTAAGCGAAGTACGACAAGAAGCTAAAGAGAGAATTTCAGTTGTTTGAAGTATTTCTGGAATCCAGAAAATTCAAAAGACGAGTAGTCTACAAAGCTACTCCCTATCGCCTCTTTAGCTTTTCTTGACTCTCTTTACTTTTAAGCTTTCACTTGTCACTCAGTTTATTTTTGTGACGCTTGCAGCTTAATTTTGAGTACTTCGACCTACTATGAAACTCTAAGGAGTTTCTGTGAAGGCCACCCTCTTACTCTACTTTTTCTTTAGCTTGGCGTTTTTCTTAGTAAGCTGTCAAACAACGCGAAGCCCGCTCATTGTGCGTTTAGATGTTAATTTTGTTGGTTTAGGTGAAGGCAGCATTGTTGGATTAAATCAACCCTGCGAAACAGACTGTAATGATCTTTTTAGACAAGGTGAGCGCGTAAGTTTAAAAGCGCAAGCAAAGCAAGGCTCTAAGTTTGTGGGCTGGCAAGGTGCATGCTCAGGACAAAACAATTGCCGCTTAACCTTACAGCAAAACGAAACCTTACAAGCCATCTTTGAACCTGATGGCGCCCTCCTAAAACTCGAGCTTTTGGGTGCAGGTAGGGTTAGTGCTGAGGGTTTAGCTTGTACAGAAAACTGTGATCTTCTTTTTAAAAATAACGAGGTTTTAGAACTTAAGGCAGTTGCCGCTGAGGGGTTTAGCTTTGTGGGTTGGCAGGGTGCTTGTACTGGTTTTTCTTGTAACTTAAACATGACGAGTTCTAAGCTTCTTATCGCTGAGTTTAAGCAAACTAAGGCAAATGAGCAGTATCTTTTTGTAAGCAAAGTAGGCTCAGGCTCGGGCCGAGTTAGTAGCGAAACAAACACCATTGCTTGTGGTGAAATATGCAGCTCGAGCTTTCCTGAATCAACGCTAGTTCGTCTTTCTGCTGAAGCGCTAGAGGGTTCTCGTTTTGTAGCTTGGCAGGGTGCTTGTGCTGGGTTAAGTGACTGCGTAGTAAGCATGACGCAAGAGCAGCATGTGACTGCCGTGTTTGAAAGAAACTCTAGTCAGGGTGATCTTATACTTAATGAGCTTGCCACTGCGCCTCAAGGTCAGCGTGTCTGGCTCGAGCTTTATAACACTTCAAATCGAAGTATTGATTTATCTGATTATAGTTTGCGCAGCTTAGCTGTGAATCAGGCAAATACGCAAACCCAATTCGGGGATATACTTTTTCGTTTGCCTGCTCGAGTCTTAGCGCCTAATAGTTTTTTGGTGCTTTTTTCTATGGCTCCTTATCAGTCTAAAGATGGTCCTCAGCATGTTTATGTACAAGATGTTTCTAACGCCTCGCCTTATTGGGGGGAGTCTGGTTTTGTTGAGCTTGTTCGTAAAGGTAAAACGGTTGATTTTGTTCGTTATGGTAATAATGCCATGCTGCCTTTAAGTAGTTCTTGGCAATTGCAAAATCTACCTGCTTTAACGAGTGCTTTGAGTTCATCGTTAAGCCGAGATCAGAAGGGTGCTTGGCGCTTAAGCCCCGTCGCAACTATAGCGGGGCCAAATGACGTTATGAGTGCTCAAGATGAGGACAATGACGGCATTCCTGATAGCGCCGAAGTTCAGGGTGGCCGCTTTGCAGGGCTTGATCTATACGCTATGGGCGCGCGCGTTAATCAGAAAGATATTTTTGTAGAGATTGACTTTATGCAATCAAACGATGAGGGTGTAAACCCACAAAGAGAAGCACTAGACCTAATTGTAGCTGCCTTTGCCAGACAAAATATTGCCTTGCATTTTGATGCTGGTACTACCTTTAGCTCGAGTTTTTCGTTAGCAAGTTACAACTTGGGGGCTGGTAACAGCCAAGTGCCTTTTGCTAAAAGCATTACCATTCCGAGTGAGAGTTATGCGCTGAGTAGTAAGGCTAATTTTTATGATTACAAAGCTGAGCATATGGATTTAAGGCGTTTAAGTATTTTTCATTATGCTTTGTTTGCCAATTCCTTTAATGAAGATGGTAGTGCTGGGCCGAGTGGTCTGGCTGAGCTTTACGGTAATGACCTTATTGTGACGCAAGGTGGCTGGAATCTTAATAAAAAAAGTGAAGAAAACAAAAACATGCTTATAAACTTTCAGGCTGGCACGCTCATGCATGAACTTGGGCATAACTTAGGCTTAAGGCATGGTGGGTTTGAAAATCAGAATAATAAACCTAATTACCTGAGTGTCATGAACTATCAGTATCAACTTTTTGGTATAGGTGCGCCACAAGCTAATCTTGGTGATAGGTACTACGCTTATAGACGCTGGCGTGGTTTTGGAACCGAAAAAGATATTTGCGATCTTGTTTTTTCACCTTGTAGTACAAACTTTATCTTAGATTACTCAGATGGCAGCTCTGCAGATCTTAACGAAGCTCAACTTAATGAAAGCATGGGTTTAGGGCGTCAGCAAGCATGGCTTGACTTTGATAATAGTGGTCATATCAACACCCCTAGCTTTGATGTTAACGCTAACCAGGAAACAAGCATCTTAAAAGATCATAATGACTGGGCAAGCATACAACTAAGCTTTAACAGAAACCCTAATGGCTTAAGTTTACAAAGCAACACGCGCTTTGCGCCTTTACAGCAAGACCAACAAGAATGGATTATTGAGGAAGCGCCAGCGTTTCTAAATGCGCCGCATCATTAAGCACCAAAATAGCCTTGTAAAGTTCAGAAAATGCTAGTTTAGTAATGCTGGTATTTGCAAAGCAAAAGCCCCAACTACCCGCCTCATTCCACTTACTTTCTTTAGGTCGACCTGTCACCAAATGCGCTGCAGTTGCTACCACCCCACCATGCGTAAAGACAATCACCCGACCTGACTTAGGTAAATCAGCTATAAACGCTTCAATTCTGCTACGCAAATCATCATTAGATTCGCCTTCAGGTACACGCTGATCATAAGGCCCTAAAAACCAGACACTCATCTGCTGGCGTTCCTGCTGACTCATAGTTTTCCAAGATTGGCCTTCAAAAACGCCAAAGTTAAACTCACGTAAGCGCGCATCAAGCACAATATCTGTCTGCGGAAAAACCGTTTTGGCCGTAAGATGCGCCCGCTCTAAATCAGAAGCATAAATGGCATCAAAAGACTCATGACCAATCCGCTTAGCTAACGCTTCCGCTTGCAAGACACCAACATCACTCAAAGCAACATTACTAAAACCCTGAATGCGACTCGCTGCATTCCAGGCTGTCTCACCATGCCTCACCAGCCACAGCTCGAGTGTTTCAGCCACGACTTAGGGTTTCTAAATGCGCACTATCATTAATACTAAGGATTAGCTTGCTATCTTTTTCTAGGCGCACGCGAGTAATGCCTGTATTTTCAAAAGACAGGTTCCACTCATAGTTTTTTGGGTAACCCAAAATACTAAAAATCACCGCCCGAATGCTA
>CAZWJZ010000232.1:0-7380 GCA_964634665.1 uncultured bacterium
ACTAGGGCTGCTTGTGATGGTTCCAGTACCAGTACCTGTTTTGTTGACAGTGAGTGTAAATGTGGGTGTTGGTTCTGGCTCTGGTGTGCTTGGGGGAGTCAAGCTGATAGTTGCACTTTGCACAATAAAGCCTGATGTTTCTAAGCGCCTAAAGTCTAAAATGTTACCACCATTTTGCCACCATTTTGCTGGAAGCTCGAGTGTGATTGTGCTTACTACACTGTCGTTATTTGCGCTAGCTTGTTCAGCAAATAGGGTGTAGGGGCCATTGTTATTAATGTAGAGCTCGCCTTCTTGTTCGTTATCAGCGTCTAGTACTTCTAATATTAAATAGATTAGGTCTATATCTTGGGGTTTTTCAAAGTCTAGGGAGGTGGCTTGTTGATCGTTATTGATGAGGTCAAGAGGAAAATTACTTAGCTCTGGTTGTGGTTCAGGCTGTGGTTCTGGTTCAGGCTGTGGTTCTGGTTCAGGTTGTGGCTGTGGTTCAGGTTGTGGCTGTGGTTCAGGTTGCGGTTCAGGTTGTGGCGCAATGATATCCCAAGTAAAGCTTATAGAGCTTACACCGCCTGACTCGTGTTTTACCGACACATTTACTAGTGTTTGGCCCACTTGTTCAGGAACGCCACTAATGATTCCTGATTCTGTAGATATTTTTAAGCCTTGAGGTAAAGGTGTAGCATTATAAGTTAAAATTGACTTATCAGGACTACTTGCTTCAATAGCAAACATGACTAAGCTGCCAACAGTGTTAATTTGAGTTACGGTGGGTTTAATAGTAGGTTCGAGAACTTTTGTTTCTGGTGTTTGTTTTACAGATGTACAGCTCACTAAAAAAAATATAAGAAGAAGAGTGAGCCATTTAGAAGCGGTGGAATGCATAATTTCCTTTCTGATTTTGTTACTGTTTCAAAATACTTTTGGTAGCCTCATCCTTTTTCTTTACCCCTTATTAGAGTGTATCAAGCAGCTATTTCTGGATTGGGTAAATGGTCACAACTGAAGCGTGATTTTACTAAATGAGATTTTTACAGTATTTAGGGTATAGTCTTACAAGAAATACGCAGTGTTTTTATAAAGCTAAACTGCTTTGCGGATCGAATTGTATGATATGTATTAGTCGTTAAAGAGAGCAGATTTAATAGAAAGTTTATTCTAATGAGTGACCCCTTAGAGCTATTAAAGCAAAGTGAATTATTTGATGAAGACTGGTATTTAGCTAAGTACGCTGATTCAATAGAAAATACTGAAGATGTGTTTAGTCACTACTTGAATACAGAAAATGCTTTAAAGAACGATCCGGGGCCTTATTTTTCTACTACTTGGTATTTAGAGACTTACCCTGATATTCAATCATCAGGCATGAATCCCCTTGTTCATTTTATTTTACATGGTCACTTAGAAGGTCGTAGCACTCTTGAAAATAGAGCATTAGAACTAGATCAATTGCTTTGGGCTAAGGATGATTCAGCCCAAGCAGCTCTAGAAGACCTTAGTTTGCAGGGTGCACCGCAAGAGCAAAGCTTTGCCCGATGGTCTTTGGCACGCTGGTTTGCTTTTAAGCAAGATTGGCGACATGTAGCTCGTTACATGCTCGAGTTCAAGCTAGCTAAATTGCGTTACCCCAGACACTTAGGTCCTATGTTATTGGGTGTAGATGCCCTCACTAAGATAGGTCGATTTTCAGAAGCGTGGCAGTGGCTAAATGAGCTTTTAAAAGAACAACCTGAGCACTTTGATTTGTGCTTAGCTGCGTCTAATCTAGTTTTTGCAGAACATAGTGCCGCTGCGCTTTTAAATGATGATTATTTGCTAGCAAATGAGAAGCGTTTAGAGTGGCTCAACCGCTTTTTTGTGCAAAAGCAAGTTTTAGAAATACATTTAAAAGAAAAAGATAAAGAACTACATTTTGAGAATTTAAGCTCGAGTA
The DNA here is from genome assembly GCA_964634665.1 of uncultured bacterium. GTDB lineage: Bacteria > Deinococcota > Deinococci > Deinococcales > Trueperaceae > JAHEBB01. Next base: position 1,931 of record CAZWJZ010000232.1, read on the forward strand.
TTCACGAGGTCGGGCAATTAGATGATAGCGCGTTAGTATCGGTGATTATGCCTTTGTTTAATGCCGAAAGAACCCTAAAAACAGCGGTTGAAAGCTTGTTGCAGCAGTCTTATAACAATTTGGAAATCATTATTGTTGATGATTGTTCTACAGACTCGAGTTTTTCTTTAGCGCTTGCGTTGCGTAAGCAGGATTCGCGTGTACGGGTTTTTCGTCAGCTTAATAATGGTGGCGCGTATGCTGCTCGTAATCTTGGTTTGTTGGTGTCTCGGGGGGACTTTATTACGACGCATGATGCTGATGATTGGTCGCATCCTCAAAAGATTGAAAAGCAGCTTGAAGTGTTGCTGCAAAACGAGCATTTGCAAGCTTCTACCTCTCACTGGGTTAGGTGTACCGATGATTTAGTGTTTGGAAGATGGTTGGTTGAAGAGGGCTGGATTTATCGTAACGTTTCATCTCTTATGTTTAGGCGTACTGTATTTGACACGCTCGGATTTTGGGATAGGGTTTCTGTAAATGCTGATACTGAGTACTACTACCGAATTATTCGAGCGTATGGCCGAGAAGCCTTAACAGAAGTGCTTACGGGTACACCTTTGGCTTTTGGTCGTTTTGATTCATCTTCTTTAAGCCAAACTAGTGAGACGCACTTAAAAACACAATTTTCGGGTGTGCGTAAAGACTATCAGGATGCGGCCCTAGCTTGGCATGAATCTATTGAAGATATTAAAGAGTTGTATTTGCCTTCACATCCTCTGAAAAGACCCTTTCCTGCTCCTGATAAGATTCGGCGACCACCCCTGCCTAGCTTTATAAATATACAAGACTCTGTTCAGCAGGTATTAGCCTCTGGCTTATTTGATGAGGATTGGTACAGAAGGCAGAACCCTGAGTTGGATTTTTCTATACTTGCACCATTAGAGCATTTTGTCTTGCATGGTGGTTTAGAAGGGCGTGATCCTAGTAGTCATTTTAGTACAAGTGCCTACATGCTAGCGTTTCCTGATGTTGCTTATTCAAATATGAACCCATTGCTACATTATTTAAAGTGGGGAAAAAGGTTAGAGCGTATCGCTTTCCCAAGGTTCAAAGGTGCACAATTAAAACAAAAAGATGCTAAACGAATTATGCTAGTAGGGCATTTTGTTGGAAAGCAGATGTTTGGTGCGGAACGTAGTTTTTTAGATTTGCTTCGAGCTGCCACTGAGCTTGCTTATGAAGTCTATGTGGTCTTACCGAGTGCTTCTAATCCTACTTATATTAATAGCTTACTAAACTACTGTACCGAATTAAGAGTTGTACCTTATGAATGGTGGTACTTGGGGCGTAAAACTGATATTAGTGTTCAAAAGCGTTTTCAGAAACTCCTTAGCGCTTGGAAGATAGACTTAATGCATGTTAATACACTGGTTCTTCATGAGCCACTTATTGCCGCCAAGTTATTAAAGATACCTACCTTAGTTCATGTTCGTGAATTACCTGAGCATGACCCAGCACTCTGCCAAACACTCAAGGCAAGCCCAGAAGATATTCGGCAAGCAGTACTAAAGAAAGCTAATGGCATAATTGCCAACTCAACAGCTGTCGCTCAATACTTACAAAGTAAAGAAAATACTCGAGTGTTAGCTAACACTGTTGATTTAGATTATTTGGATATTGAAAATGTAATTGAGGTTGAGTGTATAAAAGTTGCTCTTATTAGTAGTAATTTGCCTAAAAAAGGTATTGAGGATTTTGTTAATTTGGCTTCTGCTTTGCAAACTGAATGTGCGAATTTGGAATTCGTACTGATTGGGCCGCAGACGCCTTACTTTAAGGACTTGTTAAAAAGGCAAGAAGAAGGCTCATTGCCAGTAAATTTGGTTTTAGCAGATTATGCAGAAACGCCTAAAAAAGCTTTGGAGCAGATAAATATTATTGTTAATTTATCTCATTTTCAAGAATCGTTTGGACGTACGATTCTAGAAGCTATGGCTGCTCGTCGCCCTGCCATTTGTTATAACTGGGGTGCATTATCTGATTTAGTAGTTGAGAGTGAAACAGGGTTTTTGGTAGCTTTTAAAGATATTGAAGCGTGTGCGGAACACTTGAAGTACTTAGCTGGCAAACCTGAAATTATAAAAAGTATGGGTGAAGCTGCTCGTCAAAGAGTGCAAAAGCTTTTTTCGTTAGAAGTTTTTAAATCGAATTTAGATTTGATTTATAAAGAGTTTATAGGCAAGTCGAATCAGGAACTAAAAGTAAAGCAAAGCCATTGATTCATATCCCTAGTCTTTCTTGAACATGCAAAGAATACACTGAAGTAGAAGAGGGGCATTTCATAGAAATACCCCTCTTTTTTCCCGTTAATTCAAAATCCTTTGTAACTATTCAGACTTAGGAGTCTATTAGTGGTCTTAGGGTACTATTCAGCTATAGAAAGGCTGTCTAGGACGACTTATTTTAATGAGAAAGAGCATTTTAGTCTGGTAATTGATAAGATTTTGGGTTATTTTCTCATCTTGGAAGCTGTCCAGGACGTATTTTCTTGGGCTGAGTAGTTACAATCCTTTAATCACCACTCAGAACTTTAATTTCGACACTTTGCAAAGGTAAGCCAATAATGGAGGGTACTTCACCGTTCACGCTGGCATTTAACTCTACTAAGCTTATTTGGAAGCTCGAGCTACTTTTAATGAGGTTGGGTTGAGGTGTCGTGCTACAAGCAGCAAGAACTAATATAAGTGCAACTAGGCTTATTAATTTAAATCTACGTGAATACTTTAGACCCAAGAAAAGCATTAAGAAAGCCAAGCTCGAGCCGCCTAGTAAAGCGCTTAAAGGTGTATTTATGTCGCTTGTGACGATGAAGTCTGTGCTGCTGTTCGCTGCTATCGTTATGCTCTTATCGAGTTTAAGAATAAGTCTGCCATTATCTTCAGTAAAAGAGCCTTCAGCTACTATGCTGTCTTCAGCTTCAACGCTACCATTTTTATTTGTATCAAGATACAGTTTTATTTTGCCCAGCTCGAGTGCGTCATTTAGGCTGCCTTGGCTTTTGAAGGTGAAGCTAGTTATTTCGGTGTTTTTATCTGCGCTTATAGAAAAGTTAAGGCTTTTTACGTTACTATCGCCGGTATTAACAATTAGGTTTTCAGTAGTACTTTTGTTAGTAATAGTTAATTTGTGCTCACTAGTTGGAATAGCTGTTTCATTGATATCAATTTGTTGAATGTAAGCTGTTAATAAACTAGTGTCATTCGTACTTAGGTTCAGATTATGGGCTGAAATAGCTTCATTTAGGGTAAGGGCTGAGCCGTTATGTAAGTAAGGGGCTGTATTCCAAATGCCTTTTAGGCTTGGTGTATTAAGACCTTCTAACAGACCTCCTAAGCGCTTACCACTTGTGGTGTTTAGTGTGCCAATATCTATAAGGCCTTGCTCTTTGGTGCCACTAAAGTTATTGCCTGAATGGCAGCTTACGCAGTTTGCTTGAAATAATGCTTTACCTGCTAGGCCATCTGCACTTAAAGCACCACTGGCATCCCTGTAAGGGCTGACTTGATGTTGTGATAAAGAGTTGACATAAGCAGCTAAGGCATCTAAATCAGAGCTGATATTTGCTTTAGTATCTCCGAGGGGTTCAGAGCGGGTACCCGTTTGAAAATCGGCATTACTCATAAGTCCAGTGCCACCTGCTAGAGTTCTAATTTGACCTTCGAAGTCTTGTACTTCATCAAAATTACTACTCCAGTGAAGGGGTTTACCATCTTCTATCATGCTGTTGCCAACAAGGCTAATTGTGTTGCGTAAACCTTCACCAAAGCCTGTTAAATCCCAAGTTCTACCATCTTGACCACCGTCATTATGACAACTTGCACAGCTTATGTAAGCATCTTTGGCAAGTCGCGTATCTTTGGCATCATAAAAGAATTGTTTACCTGTTAGAACTTCTGCGCTTAAGCGTTCTTGAGCTACCGTTTTAACCGTGGTGATATAAGAAGGTGAACCACTGTAACTTGTATATAAACTACTTAGGTCATGAATGCCTACGGTTCGGTCCATAAAGTTATGAGTGTAAAGTGTATTGCCATCAGGTGAGACGACAAGGCCTTGGGGTGCTCTACCTACATCAAATCTAATGATTTCTTGCCTGGTACTCGTATCAATAACAGCGACTTCACGGCTTCCCTCAAGAGCTACATATAAGAACATGCCATAAGGACCAAATGCGGCGTTACTTGCTATGCCACCATTGTCATGATCAATTCTTGCATTGTGATCCTCTGATTCAGTAGTGAGATCAAGACGTGAGCTAATACTACGAATAGTATTTTCAAAGTTAAGGTTTTGCCCATCACGTAAGGAACCTCTAGCGATATTATCTTGCTTTGAGGGTAACCAAGCAGATAAACCATCTGTAGAAATAACAGCTGGGCCAAGATAATTAGGTAAACCACGACTGGTATGAGCAGTATCTTGTTTATTGCTGTGTTGAACCAAAATGGTTTTGCTAATACTAAAGTTCGCTGTATTAACCACTAATACTTCACCATTGGCCTCTACTGTATTTACTGTTGCTGTTGACTCACCAGCAACAGTGGGGCTTATATAGCGTGAAACATAGAGCTTACTGGCATCTGCATTAATACTAATATGGCGCGGGTTTGCACCTACATCCAGCGTTGTCAAAATTGCGCCACTCACACTATCTAGCTTTAGTACTTGCCCTATTCCTTCTAAAACAACATACATTAATTCATTTGCATGATCAGGAACCAAACCATAAGGCTGAGAGCCATTTGCTAACTGAACCGTCTTTGTGACAATAAGCGAATTAGGATTAATAATGCTTATTGAAGCATCTGTCTTATTAGTAATCCAAGCACGATTATTTGCATCAAAATGAATACTACGTGGTGCTTCACCAACTGGAATTTCTGTAACCTTAGCAAAAGATTGTGCATCCAAGACCGTGACCGTATTATTATCTGGATTAACTACCCAAACACGACGAAATGATGCCCGAGACTCAAAAGCAATGCTACTCGAGTGGTAAGGCTCTTGAGCAGTGAGCGGGTTATGGATAATTTGTAAAAATTGCTGACTTACTTCTTGACCACTATCATCAGAAGCAGTAACTGTTACTAAGTAACGACCAGCTCGAGTAAAAGAATGAGTGGCTGTTCTTGAGGCGTTACTTGCTGTTGCACTCGAGCCGTCACCAAATTGCCAACTGAACTCGGGGTTAAGGCCACCTGTAGCTTGAAGATTATAGGTGATAGGTTGATTAATTGCTTGTGCCCTAGTGTCTATAGTTTGTAGAACAAGTGTTTCTACTTCAGTTTCTTCTCTATCAAAGGTAGCAGTTACAGTTCTAGCTTGGGTCATGTTTACAGTGCAGGTGGCTGTGCCTGAGCAAGCACCAGACCAACGAACGAAGTCTGAGCCTGAAGCTGGGTTGGCAG
>CAZWJZ010000233.1:0-7349 GCA_964634665.1 uncultured bacterium
CCCTATACTTCAGCACCTTGACTTATTTGAATGGTGTGCGTAAGTCCTAACCTTTAAAAAAGCTATCTTACACTCATAGCCTCGTTTTGCTGTTTCTAGATAGGGGCGTACAAACGTCTCAAACTCTTTTTCCGTTAAACTTACTGGGATCGTGCCCATTTGAAGTCCTCTTTTCAACTTCTATGTTGCACGATCTTTTTTCTCTTTGCATAAGTCTCAACGACTTCTATGTAGACGAGCCAAGTCCATTCTTAAGGCTTTAAAAGACTCAGAATTGTTGTTAGGGCATCTTCTGAACCAACATTACCAGGGAACACAATATAATCTAGGTCTGGGAATTTAGCTTCACCTCCTAACTGCCAGACGGGTACACCCGGCAATACTTGTCCTTGCACGATCGCTTTTTTAACAGCTAAACCTTTGGTTGCTAAATCTGATGAGGTGATGCCACCTTTGGCAATCAGGAATTTTGGGCGTACTGTTAATCCTTGCAAAACCTCCACTAGACTCGCTGATATCTTTGCCCCGATAGTTAAGTTCTGCTTGTCGTTTTGACGTTTAATAAGCTCTCGACTAGTATAAATCAACACATCTTTACCCAGCTCGAGTAGTTCATTAACCCTAGTAATAGTTTCTTGAATGATGGTCTGCGTATCATTTGCTAGTAGTTCAGTAGCATTTAATTCAATAGCCTCAATAGTTGCATGGCTTAAAAGATGCTCGAGTTGCTGAGTTGAAAGAGGCACATATGAGCCAACCATGACAAGCCTGCCAGTTTGACCCGATAAATTAAATTCCTTAGCTGTTAGTAAATCACGTTTTTTAATGCCTGCCCTGCTAACTACGAAAGACGCTGCAGTTCGGTATAAGTAGCGCTTTCCTTGTTCTTCGGCCTCGAGTAATCCTAGGCTAAACACGTCTAAATCACGGTAGCAAGTGGCATTTACAATAATGGCTTTATGCTTAGACTCGAGTAGCTTCTTGCTTACAACGCTGGGTCCTCCAAGACGCAGGTCTTCAAGGTTTATAGATAGTACGTCTTCTTCAGTAATAGCGTTAGCAGTTTTTTCTGCCACCCATTTTTTTAGGTCTGCGTTTTTATAAGCAAACACAGCATCCTGAGCAAAGGCTGTTTTGTTTGCAGCTGTGTACGTTCCTTCTTGATGAACGTAATGAATATCATTAATGGTTTCTCTACCCGCTTCAAAAAAGGCAGGGATAATAATGTGCGCATCAATAGCCAAACCTAAACCTTCGGCAAGCGCGTCAACCTCAGCAGGGTAATGCCCTCTCAGGGTTGAGTCGCTACGACTAATCACTGTAAAAGCTTGCTGTGTTTTAACTGAAGCAGCGCGAAGGTTTTTTCCTATAGTTAAAGCTAGCTGTTTAGCAGCTTCTTTGATCAGGCTGCGACTATTCGTGAGGATATAAAAAACATTGCCTTCTTCGCTTAAGGCTTGCTCCAAAACCTCACTATCCCAGCTTGTATAAACAGGAATGTTATGCACTGTTTGTGTACCTGTCGGGTCATCATCTAAAACAACAAGCTTAGTTCTAGACGCTTTAACTTTTTTGGCAATTTCAGGACGCAAATCTTCAGGCCAGGGTTTTGGTAAGTCAAAAGTCATAACTTAAACACTCTTTTCCTTAGCTTTTCTTTAACACTTTAATAACTTGAGAATCATCCTCTTGCCCGTAACCTTGCTCAGCAGCTCTTGTAAAGAGGCTTAGGGCTGTTTTACTTAGGGGGGAAGCTACATTTAAGCTTTCAGCTACTTCATTGACAATAGCTAAATCTTTTAGCCAGATGTTTATACTACTTTTAACCTCTGGCTTTTCTTCTAATATGCGTGCACCACGATCACTAAACATCCATGAATGTCCTGCACTTACCTTAATGATGTCTTGCACAGTTTGGGTATCTAAACCATAAACTTGTGCAAGATTCAGAGCTTCAGCTGCTGCGGCTATGTGTACACCTGCTAAAAGCTGGTTAATCATTTTCATAGCGCTACCGTGACTATTCTCTTCACTTAAGTAGTGACTGTTCTTACCCATGGTCTTTAAAATGTCCGCTACTTTGTCAAAGGCATCTTTAGGACCTGACGCCATTATACTTAAAGACTGCTGCTCTGCCCCTACTACCCCTCCGCTTACAGGCGCATCAATAAGCTGATGAGCTGAAGCAGTTAGTTTTTTGGCTAAGTCCTGAATGTAAGTTGGGGCTACCGTGCTGCAAACAATCACAACAGCATTATGTGCTAAAGCAGTGATGAGTTTTTGCTCAAACAAAAGTTTATCTACCTGCTCAGCATTAAGAACCATGAGTATTAAAACAGCTGCCTCTTTGGCTGCTTCAAAAGCTGAATTTGAAGTGAGACCCCCAACTGCTTGGAAGCGCTTTAAACTATCAGGGTTTAGATCAAAGGCTGTGACGTTATAGTTTGCTTTCACGAGTGCCGTTGCCATGGGTAAACCCATAGCGCCTAAACCAATAAATGAAACTTTTGTTTTCATGCGCTTACCTCTTCGTAGTGGGGTTTAACAGCTTTCTTGCTTTCTGCCGATTCGTAAATTGCTTCAACTACTGCTAAGGTACGCAAGTAATCGTCAGCATCTGTTTCAAAAAGCGTTTCGTTTATGAGTGCCCTTAGAAAATGCTGCCGGGTTGCTTCGCAGCTTTTTCCTTTGTAACCACCAGCGTGCTATTGAAAACATAGAACTAAGTGCGAGCACTGCTAGCAATCATGGGTCTTCAAGGATATAAGCTTCTTTTACCTTAAGTTTATGCCTCTAATACTAAGCTGAATTATAAAGTCTTATGACACGATTAAATCAGTTTAGTATAATAGCATTTCCACGACTTATGATCGTTAAGATATGCAGTAAGTAAACGCTTGGGCTTGCCGTAGAACTGTTATTAAGCATATTTAACCTTAGCCTACAAAACAGCTATGCCAACTATGTAACCAATCCGTATATTGCGTAACCTGTCTTCCTTACTGCCCCAGCCATCAAAGTAGGGGATTGAAGCTCTGTAGTAAACTTCGCTGGGTTTAATCGTTTCGGTTACCATTTTTCCTTTGCTGGTTTTACTGTAACCATAGCGATTGTAACTTGTTTGCTCTCTATGATATTTAAGCTCTAAAGATCTACCTTTTTCTATAGCATCCTCGATAAGCTCCCGCATTTTTCGGGTGTTCAAGCCTGTTTGCAAAATACTGCTTTGGCTTTCTTGCGCCTTTAAGTCTTGCTTAAAAGTTAGGCTTACGCCTACATTTAAGCTTTTTAGGCTTTGTCTTAAGTCTTTTTCCTGACCTTCCTTAATAAGAAAACTAGTTGTACTAAGCTGAGCATCAAGATGCTTTGCAATACTAGGGTGTTTCGCCAAGTCAGCAGCACTGGCATGCTGAAAAAGGCTTACTTTGGTTAGTGTAGGATTATCTGTTTTTTGTTGCCAAATCTTAATAAGCGCTTCTATTTGATGGGGTAATCCACTGATTGTGCGGACAAGCAAAGCATCATAAATGCTTTTACTAAGCGCACCTTCCTGAATAGCTTCCGCATCTAACTGATAATTATTACCTGAAACTCGAGCGATTTTAGAAATAACCACTCTACCTGCCAAATCCGTGGCACCCTTTAATTCAAAATGACCATCTTCCTTAAACTTAATCACTCGAGTGGGAGAACTATGGTAATTATGGATAGTTTGAATACCTTGCTTTTTAAATGCCATTTTAACTTGCTGGGGTACAAGCAAAAAGCGCTCTGCTATAATCCTTGCTTGATTATGTTTACTTAAGGCTTGATCTCGTTCTTCTTGGTTTGCGAACTCTAAAAGAGTGCTATTTTCAAGAATGCTTAGGCGTTCTCGCCGCAACGCCCAGTCATCTAAACTGGCTTTTACATTGCTTGGCAAAGCGTATGAACTTTTTTCTAATAAGTGCTTGAGCTTATCAAGGTCATAGCCAGTTTCTAAGGCTTTATAAAGACTCGAGCGACTTAAGCTATAGGTAGCAGTTTGAGCATCTATTCGTTGGCAATCAGCAGCATTTAGGCTTGCTAAACTAAAGGGAGAGAGTTTATCTAGGTAAACCAGAATATCAAAGTTTGGTTGTATGAGTAGAGCACGCTCTATCAAATCGCCAGTTTGAGTATCTACCCCCATGAGTTGCGATATTGTATCTGTGCTTGTGGCAGAGCTATCATCATCTTGCGCTAAACTATTGAGTAACTCAGTGCCTTCTTGATACCAGCCATAACCCTCAGCAAGGTTAAGGCTGTAATTTTGCGTAGCAATGTCTTGCGATTCATAATCTCTTATAACAAGCTCGCCGTTGTCGTATTTACCTATTTTAACCTCAGATGGTGAGGCTTTGACTTCTGCGATTTGGCTTATTGACACCAAACCCATTAACTGAAAGTTGCCAATTAATTCTTTTGCAAACCAATTAGGTAGTTTGGGCGCTTCGTCAGTATCCCAGCTTCTGCGGGGTTCTTCTACAGCGAAACGAAGCACGTTTAACCAAAATTGATTTAGCGCTAGCTTAAGCGAAACAGCCTCTTTAGGCAAAAGACTCAAGGCCTCTAAAAGTGCAGCGCGTGCAACAGGTTTTGAAACCAGCTTAGTAGAACTATACTCGTAACTTGAATCAGCTTGGTTTAAAAAGGCCTGTACCGCCATGCTATAGCGAATCTTTAAAGGTGCAAGCTGGAATTCATTAAGACGATTTAAGTTTAAAGTCCAAGGGTCTTTCTTCTGTTTAGGTGCTACCAGTAAGCCCATTGCTAAAATAATCTCTAACAAGGGTTCAAAACGTGCTTCTAAAAAAGCTCGAGCTTTAGCAAACCGCTTAAGTTGGGTTTTACTTATACTACCTGTGTTCGTAACTTGAAGCCCACCTTCATCCTGAATAAGTTTCAAGATCTCATCAAGCTCGAGTAATAAACTAACAGGATGCGCAGTTTGCCCGCCCTGTATACCTTCAAGAGGCTCGAGTTTTAAATCAAGGGGCTTAACGGTCTTTTCATCAGGTAGTCTAGCTAAGATACGCTTCTCAACAAAAACAACATCATCTTCAGGGCTTGCTTTGTCATTGTAACTATAGAAGTAAGAGCGACTAAACCAAGATGCCGTGTTACTAGCAGGTAGCACGAGACCATCTCGTAAAAGCGTAGCTAAAAAAGCCACACCCGGGTCTGAGCTAAGCGTGTTTTTATAAACACTGCCGCTAGTTACTGACTTAGCAGGTTTAAAACCCCGAGCAGCCGCATAAAAAATAAGCTGCCAGCCATCTGCCTCACCACCCCGTCGTTTCAGCTCAGTTAGTATCGTACGCTCCAAAGGGCTAAGCTCTGCAATGACTTTGTCAATCGCGTCAGGTTTTTTAAGTGCTTTCTTAATAACATTTTTAGACTCAGCCACACGGTTTGCGTTAGCTTTAGGATTAAAGCGTTTTGCTACGCATTTAAGCTGATCTGCGTTCATTTTTTCTAGGTAGAAGTCCATGCTAGCAGTGTCAGCAGGCAGAGCATCTGCTCCTCCTGTAGCATCTGCCAAAGAAACAATACGCATTCCTGACGTATCTTCGTTAAGCTCGAGTCCTACAACTTCAAGTAAGTCCTGAAGATCCTGAGCGGATAAGTTTTTGAGTAGCTCAGGCTCAAGTCCTTCATTGACCAAAAAGCGTTCGATTAGCTCCCGATCCATAGTTAAGAAACCACCTTTGGCGTATGTCCAGCTTTAACTAAGGCATTAATAAGGGTTTTACTATGCTCAGGCAAGATTAAAGCTTCTGTCTTAGATAAGCGTAGCAAAATAAAAGCCTTAAATCGCTTATCTAAAAGTAAGCTACTCAGTTCAGCTTCTTCAGAGACTTCAAGCAAACTTAAGCCTTCATGAGCAACGACCTCACCAAGCTTAGGAAAAGGTGTTAAGTCATCTATTTGCAAGGCGGCTTTAGACACTGTCGGCAGGGTTGTGTTTTTCTTTGCAGGCATAAGGATAGTTTAAGGGAAAGTCTAGGTGGTTTTAAAGTAGGCTATTTAAGTATCTTCAGGGTTAATTTGCAGAATGCAAATTAACCCTAGCGAATGCGAGTACAGATGAACCAACTAAGCATCCTGCAGATCTACTATGGATTAGCTTAATCATCAAATTCAGCTTCATCTTTAATCTTATACTGATAACCTTGCTCTGTTAAAAAAAGCTGTCTATGATGAGCAAAGTCTTCCTCTTTGGTTTCACGACTTACCAAGCTATAAAAATGTGCTGTTTCTGCACCACTTTTAGGACGCAACAAACGACCCAGCCGCTGCGCTTCTTCTTGCCTTGAGCCAAACGCACCTGAAACCTGAATTAGTACCTGAGCATCAGGCAAGTCAAGCGCAAAATTACCCACTTTAGATAAGACAAGCACATCAATACCGCCACCGCGAAAGGCATGAAAAAGTCGCTCACGCTCACGCTGAGCTGTTGCCCCCGTAATAAGAGGTGCATCTAAATCTTGAGCAATAAGCTCGAGCTGATGCAAGTATTGCCCTATTACGAGGCTAGGTTGCCCTTTATGTTGCTCTAAAATGCGCTCTAAAAGAAGACGCTTCTTGGGGTTCTCTGCAGCAATACGAAACTTCATGCTGTTTTCAGCTACCGCGTAACTAAGCCGCTCCTCCTCAGGAAGCCTAAGCCGAACTTCTGTACACTGCGCCGTAGCAATCCACCCTGAGCGCTCAAGATCTTTCCAAGGCATATCAAACCGTTTAGGACCAATGAGTGAAAAAACATCGCCTTCACGACCATCTTCTCGAATGAGTGTCGCTGTTAAACCTAGACGACGACGGGCTTGCACTTCAGCCGTCATACGAAAAATAGGGGCAGGCAGCAAATGCACTTCATCATAAATAATTAAGCCCCAATCTTGTTCCTTAAAGAGCTTCATGTGCGGGTAAGCCGCTAAGCCTTCAGCTTGTTCACCAGCATCATCTTTTTTAAGGCGTTTACGACTCGTTAACATTTGATAGGTACAAAGCGTCACCACAGAGGTTTTTTTAGAATTAGGTCCATAATCAGCCACATCATCTGGGCTTAGGCTTGTTTTATCTAAAAGCTCACGCTGCCACTGAAACACACTGGTACGATTTGTTGTCAAAATAAGCGTGCGTTGCCCCACCAATTGCATCGCCACCGTCAAGACCAGCCAATCCACCTGTTGCGCCTCGTTCCACTTGCCGTAATTGGCCGACGGCTGGTGCAACCGGACGAAGGGGTACGAGTCCAGCCAGTGGCCGCCCGGTCCGGCCCGACGGTCGACCATGACGACGTCGACCTCCGGGTCCTCGATCAGGGC
>CAZWJZ010000234.1:0-7335 GCA_964634665.1 uncultured bacterium
CTAGGGTAACTTCACTAGAAGCGAGTCCTATCATGCCTCTGGCTCAAGGCTGTTTTGCTCGGGTGAATTTGCCTATAAGCAAATTCACCCTGGAGATACTTAAGCTGAATTATAAATATCCTAAGACTTTAATGGGCTGTCTTGATAGTTAACTACAAGGATAGGGATTAAGTCGCTTTAGATGCAGGTATTTGCTTAGCAACTTGCCCTATAGTGAGCCCCTGTACTAAGAGTGAAAAAACAACAACGCCATACGTCATAGTCAAAATAATATCTCGCTCACTACTAGGCTCGAGTGATAATGCGAGCGCTATGGATATGCCGCCTCGTAAGCCACCCCAGAGCATCATGCGAATAGTGTAAGGGCGGAAGCTTAGCCGACTTAAGCGCAATAAAGAAATAGGTAAGCCTACACTTATAAAACGTCCGAATAGCACTAAAGGAATTATAAGTAAGGATGCTTCAATTCGTAGAAAATTAAATTTTACAACCAGCATTTCTAAACCAATAAGTACAAACAGAACGGCATTTAAGATTTCATCTGTTAATTTCCAAAAGGTATCTAAGTGCTCACGTGTTTTTTGTGACATGGCAAAAAGGCGACCTTGATTACCTATAAATAAGCCGGCTACAACCATAGCTAAAGGGCCAGACGTGTGTAAATTTAAGGCTACTGCGTAGCCACCAGTTACAAGCGCTAAGGTAATTAATATTTCAACCGTGTAGTCATTAATGCTTTTGAGTAAATAATAAGCAATTAAACCAATGACAATGCCAAAGACAATGCCTCCTAGTGCTTCTTGAGCAAAGAGCATAGTAATGTTTACTTCGCCACCGTGACCATGACCCGTACCAATTAAGCCTAAGATAATACTAAAGACAACCACGCCAACGCCATCATTAAATAAAGATTCACCCGTAATAAGGGTCTCAATATCTTTAGGTACACCCACTTTCTTCAAAATGCTTAACACTGCAATCGGGTCAGTAGGTGAAATGAGTGCACCAAACAAAAGTGCATACAAAAAAGGAAGCTCGAGTCCTAAAGTTTTTAAGAAAAAGTAGCTTAAGCCACCCACAAGAAAGGTTGATAGCACTACGCCAAAGGTTGCAAGTATCAACACTGGAAGTTTTTGTTTGTTGAGGTCATCAAGGTTAACCGTTAAAGAGCCTGCAAAGAGCAAAAAGCTAAGCATGCCTTCTAAGACCAGTTCATCAAAATTAAGGTTCTCTAAGAATCTTGAAGCCCAGTCACTTAATTCAGGGCCTCCAAAAATAAGTAGTCCTAAAGATAAGATAAGTGCAATGAGGGTTACGCCAATGGTGGTGGGTAATTTTATAAAACGTTCGTTTATATAGCTAAATAGCGCGGTGACTGTTAAAAGAACAGCTGTGATTTCAAAAACTGTCATAAGGCTAGTTTAACCGCTTCTAAGCTGAGTTGCTGAACAATGTTCCTTAAGTCTTTTTTTGTGCCATAGAAATGTACACTCGAGCTTATGCCTTTTAACGTTGCAGATAGGTCTGAACCTTTTTTTGCTATGACGATTATGGGTTTTTGTTTTGCATGTGCGTAGCCTGCTTCTATTCCTAAGCCCACACCTTTTTCACTTAGGTCAATGAGTACTAAGTCACTGTGATTAATGTGCTCAAAGGTTTTTTGCATGAGTGTTTGCGCTGATACTTGTTTTTTGCCCCATTGTTCTAAGTCTCGCTGAATAAAGCTAAGCTTGTGCCCTAGTGACTCTAGGGTATCTAAAACAAAATCAATGTGCTTCTTATTTTGTAGATTGCTATGATATTTTATGCCAAAGTAGATGTTCATGGATAGTAGTTTCTCCGTAACCTCATGCATATTTTGACACCAAAAAACTGATTGAAGGTGGTTTCGCTTGACAAGCTATAGCTGCTATTGCTTAAGCTTAGTTCATAGTTAGCCTAAGGGTTTTAGGGATTAGAGTTATTATTTACTATGTCTGAGTCTCAGCGTTTGATTATTGATGGTAAGCCTGTTGCTTTTAAGCAAGGGGATAGTGTTTTGCTTGCGAGTTTACGTGCTGACTTGCACCCAACAAAAGGGGGGTGTTTGTGTCATGCTGGGGATTGTCCTCATTGTTTGGTGACGCTTGATGGTGTGAGTTACGTTCGTGCTTGTCAGACTAGAGCTAAGGCAGGCATGGTGGTGCAAAGAGATCATCTAGATGGCACACCACCCCTTCGTTTTGATGTGCCAGCAGAGCGTGAACGGCATACGCGCTTTATTCACTGCGATGCGGTCGTGATTGGTTTAGGGGAATCAGGCCAAACTGCCTTAAAGCAAGCTGAAGCAGAAGGTAAAAAAGTTCTTGGTTTAGATGCGCAGCAAGGTCAAGAGGTTATTGGTATTTATGCAGGGCCTCTGGTGGTGGTTAGAACTGAACAAGAAATGCTTAATGTTTACCCTAAAAATATCATTGTGGCAACAGGTGCCGCTGAGATACAAGCCGTAGCTCAAGGTAATCATTTGGCAGGCATAGTGACAGCTCGAGCTGCTTCTCTTATGCATAAAGCGGGGCTTGATTTGGGTCGAGTGGTTGCGGTGGGAACGCTTCCAGAGGGTCTTAATGCAACGCATGTTGAGGCTGAAATTGTTCGTTTTGAGGGTAAGGAAAGGGTAACCGCAGTTGTTGTTAAAGATGCTTCGGGTTTAGAGGTCCGTTATGACTGCGATACGGTTTCAGTGGGTTTGGGGTTTCATCCTCGTGATGTACTGGCTCGTATGGCAAATGGCATTGAAAATGTGACTTCTGTTGGAGATTGTGCTTTAGAAGCTGATATTCCTAGTTGCCCAAAATCAGGAATGGTTTGTTCCTGCTCAGCGGTTTCGGCTGATGATTTGAATTTTAGTTGGAATCTGGGGTTTCATGAAATGGAGTTGCTAAAGCGGGCTACTTTAGCTGGTACAGGTCCTTGTCAGGGTAGCGTTTGTTTGCCTCATATGCGTAGCTTTTTGTTAGAAAAAGGCAAAACCCTGCAAGATCGCTTTACAGCCCGACCTGTAGCTAAGCAACTTACGTTGGCTGAGGTGGCTGCTGGGTCACAGCTTCATTCTGTACCTAGAACGGCTTTAGACGAAGAACATCGTAATTTAGGTGCCCGAATGGACCGTATTGGTGGTTGGTGGCGACCTTGGACTTATGGTCATACCAGAGAAGAATATTGGGCGGTTCGTGAAGCTGTTTCTATTGGTGATGTGAGCACGCTTGGTAAAATGATTGTTTCTGGACCAGATGCACTGGCCTTTCTGGAGAAAATTTATCCAACTCAAGTTTCGAGCATTAAAACAGGGCGTTCACGCTATGTGCTGTTGTTAGATGAACGTGGCTACATTATGGATGACGGTTTGATCGCTAAAGAAAGCGATACCCGTTACTTCTTAACCTTTACTTCAGGTGGTTCATCGGTTGCAGAAGCATGGTTACGCGACTGGGCAGCCACTTGGAGCATGAATGTTCGTATTATGAATGTCACCATGTCACTTGCTGCCATTAATGTAACAGGACCCCTAGCGAAAGAACTGTTAAAGCGTGCCGGGCTCGAGTATCTTCCTGCTTTTATCTGTCATGTTGACGCTAAAGTGGCAGGGGTAAACTGCAAGGTTTTTAGACTTAGCTTTACAGGAGAACTTTCTTTTGAACTTCATCACCCTGCAGAAGATGCCGTGAAATTATGGCGCGCTCTTATGCACTTAGGGCAAGACTTAGGCATAAAACCCCACGGGCTAGAAGCACTCGAGCAGCTCAGGCTTGAGAAGGGGCATATTCTGGTTAATAAAGATACTGATTTTGATTCAAGCCCAAGACGCATTCAGCATGAATGGATGCTTGCTAAAAATAAAATTGGTTTTATAGGGCATCATGCTTTAACTAGAACCAATAAAATTCCTTTAGATAAGCAACTGGTAGGGCTTGAAATACAGACAGATACTGCACCCTATGACGGAAGCATCTTGTATAGCAGTAAGGGTGAGTATGCGGGCTATGTGACTTCTAGCACGTATTCGCCTGTACTTGAAAAAAGCGTGATGTTGGCGTGGCTTTACTTTTTAGATGGTGAATTGCCTAGTGAAGTCACTATAGATGGTATGCGAGCCAAACGCGTAGATTTACCCTTTTACGATAAGGAGGCAAGTCGTGCTCGAGCTTAAACGTATTCCTATGATACGCATTGTAGCGCTGCCTAGTGCTTTAGATGAAGCTGATTTTGCTGATGCACTAAGCTTCAGAGTTGCGCCAGATGAAGTTTATGTACAAACAGGAGTCATGCCAAGCTTAAAAGATGAGCATGCAATCATTACAAAAGAAGCCAGCCTTGCAGGCGTTTGGCTAAGTAGCCAAGATGCACACCATTTTTTGGAACACGAGTGCGTTTGGGAATTACCTTCAGAACGCCCTGCCTTTGCGCAAGGTGCCGTTGCTCATTTACCTGTCAAGCTTTACTTTGAAGAAGGGCGAGTACTCATAATGACCGCAGCACCCTACGCGTATGACTTAAGTGAGCGACTCAAAGGATTCATCAGATGAATGAATTTATGGAAAAACAAGTCAAGCTCAGTTGGCAAAAACCCAAAAAAGCCTATGATGTCATTATCATTGGTGGGGGAGGGCACGGCTTATCAACTGCCTACCACCTAGCCAAACGACACGGCATAACAAATGTAGCCATACTCGAGCGAAGTTATATTGGTGGGGGTAACTCTGGGCGTAATACTACTATTATTCGGGCGGACTATGGCATTCCTGAGGCTGTTAAGTTTTACCAGCGTAGTGTGGAGCTTTACAAACAGCTTGAAGCTGAAACAGGCCGTTGGATTATGCATAAAACCAAAGGCATGCTTAAACTTGCGCATAGTGAAGCAAGTCTAAAAGGTGAGCGAGCTAGAGCTCTTATGAATCAAGCGTTTGGCTCTGATACGGTTTTTGTAACACCTGAAGAAGTTAAAGAGATTTGCCCTCAGATTGATCTTGATTGCGGTGGAACATGGCCTGTGCTTGGCGGTAGTTATCATCGTAGTGGCGCAACAGCGCGGCATGACAGGGTTAATTGGGCCTTAGCTGAAGGTGCTATGAATGAAGGCATTCATATTCACCAAAATACTGAAGTTACTGACCTAATCATCAAGGGTAACAAAGTGCTGGGTGTAAAAACAAATCAAGGCAGCATAGAAGCAGGCATGGTTATAAGTAATGCAGGGGGGCACGTAAGCACCATTTGCGCTATGGCTGGTTTACGTATTCCTATTCGCACACACCCGCTGCAAGCCTTTGTTACCAACCATTATGAGCAGACCTTTGACCCTATTGTCGGTAGTACCGATTTACTTTTTTATGTCAGCCAAACCGCTCGAGGTGAAATGCTTATGGGCGCAGAAATAGACAGGCAGCCCTCTTACAGTAAACGCTCGAGTCATGATTTATTACAGAGTTGCTCTTATCGAGCGGGTCTTTTGTTACCCTTCATGAAAAATTTGCGCATAAATAGGCAATGGGCAGGCATTTGTGACATGAGTCCTGACTACTCACCTATTATGGGCAAAACAGCTGTCGAAAATTTTCTTATTAATACAGGTTGGGGAACATGGGGCTTTAAAGCAATTCCTGTTAGCGGGGAACAAATGGCGCAACTCGTAGCCACAGGCGAAACCCCTGAACTCATAGCGCCCTTTTCGTTAGACAGATTTGCAAAAGACAGAACCATGGCTGACCGAGGTTCAGCAGGGACGCATTAATGGAAGTAGTAATGAGCGGAAAGTGGAAAAGCCTAGTTGCTTTTGCGTTCTAAGTACCTCCATGGTTTGTTTGCAAAATGGAAACAAGCCCGAGTGAAACGAGTAAGGAAAAATAAACTCAGTTATAGTGCAAACGTACTATGGATTAGCTTAGTAGCTGATTATTCAAATGGAAAGCAATAGAAAGGTGACAGAAAAAAATGAGCTTAAAATTAACTTGCCCTCACTGTGGTGAGCGACCTATTGAAGAATTCAGCTATGGCGAAATTCCAGAAGTACCAGCATCTATAACTAATCCTGATGAGCGGGATATTGACCGAGCATTTATGCTTAAAAACCCTGAAGGTGAAACCGTGGAAGCCTGGTTTCATGTTTATGGTTGTAGAAGATGGCTTAAGGTCAAAAGAGATACACGAACAGACGCTTTACTAAATAATTACTAAGCTCGAGTGTTGTTATAACATTTGTGCTAACATTTCTCTATGTCTAAAGTTTTAGGTGAGACACAATTGAGAGCTATTGGCAATTCAACAGGTATTATTTTACCGAATGATGTTCTTACTAAGCTAGCACTTGAAAAGGGCGATAAGCTTTTCATTATCGAAAATACTAATGGCAATTTAGAATTGAGTCCTTTTGATCAAGAGCTTCATGATAGTTTAGAATCTGCAAAAGATATCATTAAGCGTTACCGAAATACCTTTAAAGAACTTGCTAAATAATGCCAGAACCTAAGTGGTTTCCAGATGCAGCGGTTGGTTTGCTGCATAGTTATTTATTAGATTTATTTGGAGGGGCAGAGGGCATTCGCGATGAAGGTGGACTTGCCTCTGCGTTAGCGCACCCCAAACATCTTTTTGCTTATAGTGAGCCAAGTATTTTTGAACTTGCAACTACTTATATTAGCGGCATTATTCGGAATCATCTTTTTGTAGATGGTAATAAAAGAACAGGTCTTGCAATTGGTCTAAGCTTTTTAGAAGAAAATAAGTATATGTTTCAGGCAACTGAGGCAGAAGCGACCAGTATGACCATTGCCTTAGCTGCTAGCGAGATTGATGAAACAAGCTTTGCCGCTTGGCTAAGCGCCAATTGTAAAGAAACTCAATAAACCATAGTTTAAGGAAACCCTATGAAAAAAAGATATATTCTTGCTGTTATTTCTATGCTGCTTGCCGTTGTCGCTGTACTCTTTGTTTATGATGGCGTAATTGAACACGAACGGCTTTTATTAACACTCAAATGGTCAGGGCTCGAGTCTATTGCTGAGAATGCAACTGAGTTAGATGTCAAGTCAACCGGCGGGCCGTTTAGTCGTTCGTTTAGCGTTAACTTTAAAGCTAGTACAGAAGATTTAGAAGCATGGTTAGCTACAGAAGCGATTCAAGCAGGAGAGCTCAACGTTCTTGAAGATGGCAGAGAACAGTACATACTCGAGCCTAAAGAGGGTGCGCGTCTGGTTGAGTTGTTTGTTGATAGGTCGTCTGGGCAGGTGGAGCTTCTTGCGAGTTGGAGTTAAGTACATCCCAGCTATACTTTGAGGTATGGCCACACGAACACGGTATTTG
>CAZWJZ010000235.1:0-7334 GCA_964634665.1 uncultured bacterium
AACCCTAGACCAAGAACCCCCTGAAGCCATACTTACAGAACTTAAAGGCTTAACAGATGTCATTAATAGTTTTGAAATGGTTAGCCTCTAGTTATGCAAAAACAACGCCTTTATGCCCCCGGGCCTGTTGAAGTACCACAAGAAATTTTAGAAGCTATCGCCAGACCGACCATTCACCACAGAACACCAGCATTTCAAGAGCTCTTCTTAAGAACACGCAAAAAACTAGCAGAGCTAACAGGCGTACCTAATGAAGATGTACTCATACTCGCAGGAAGTGGCACCTCTGCCTTTGAAGCAGGCTTTCTAGCAAGCGTGCCTAAAGGCACAAAAGTTCTCGGCATAAACGCAGGTAAATTTGGTGAACGCTGGGTTAAACTTGCCCAAACCTACGGCCATGAAGTCATAGAATACAAGCTCGAGTGGGGTGAAGTTGCTGACCCCGAGGTTTTAAGAGGGCTTTTAAAACAACATACCGATGTCACTGCGGTCATGACAACCCATTCAGAAACCTCAACAGGTGCTCTGCATGATGTAGAAGCCTTAGCTAAAGTTGTGCAAGAAGAAACGCCTAACGCACTTATTTTAGTTGATTGCGTGACAAGCCTAAGTGTGAGTGAAGTAAAACCCAAAGCGTGGGGATTAGATGGCGTCTTTTCAGGGTCACAAAAAGGCCTCATGCTGCCACCAGGATTAGGCTTCGCATGGCTTTCAGAAAGAGCCTGGTCAGGTACCAAACTTAACCCCAGTTTTTACCTTGACTTACATAAAGAACGCAAAGCTCAAGCTAAAGGTCAAACGGCTTACACGCCTGCTGTAAACCTTATTTATGGCTTAGAGGTTGCTTTAGACAGGCTACTTAGTGAAGGTATGAGCAACGTGTGGCAGCGTAGAGCAAGTTTAAACCAAGCCCTGCTAGATTCTGCTGAACTACTAGGCTGCAAGCCTTATGCAAAGCGCCCTAGCCCAGCGGTAGCCGCACTCTACGCACCCGAGGGCATTGTTGCACCAGCCATAGTAAAAGGCTTTGCCAAACGAGGCTTACGCATTGCAGGGGGGCAAGACCACGCTAAACCCGTCTTATTCAGACCCTCTGTTTTAGGCCCCCATGACGCCTTTGATGTCATAACAGTCGTTTCTTGCTTAGAAGCAGTACTCAAAGACTTAGGACTCGAGTTTGAGTCTGGTGTTGCGGTAAAGCAAGCCCTTAAACTTTTGGAATGAAGCTTATTAGGCAAACTCAGGTTTAGCATGCCTAATGAGGTTCAAGTTACCTAGCATTAAGCTGACTGTCAATAATGGCGTCTAAACGTTCAAAAGATTGATAGCCTTGAGTCAGTAGGGCTAAGTCACCGCCTTGACCCAAAATAATACCAATTTGCTTGAATAATGGCATAGGATCAATCTGCTGGAGGGTACGCTCTCACGAGCGGATTTAAGTCACTATTGTGACATTAAATCGGCACTTTGGTATAAGACTAGGAAAACCACGAATACCTAAACTTTGGGTAAAAGAAAAATCTTCGTAGGTGAGTGCTTGCATTTCGTCACTAAGCATGGTGCTAACAAAGCTATCTGCATCCACATTAAGGTCAGCCAGTAATTCAGCGTAGACATCAGGCTTAGTAATATCAAGAGCATCAGCGTAAAAAGCTTTTTGTAAGGTCTTAAATAAACTAAGGTCAGCCCCCAGTATTTGCTGCCTCATGGTAACGATAGCTCTTGCAGGCAGCTCTGTATCATAAAGCCAGTTTTCCTTAGCTAAAACCTGACTATTAAAAGTCTGCCCTGATGCTTGTTCAACACTCTGCCAGTGCTGCTTTAAGTATGACCGCATATCATCATCAAGAAGTTTAGCTGCGCTTCCAGGTCTTAAGCCGCCCACTACCAAATGCAAAGGCAACGAGTATTTTTTTAAAAGACGATCTAAAACAGGCGCAAAGGCCCAGCACCATGAGCACATAGGGTCAGCAATATACAAAAAGAAATGAGACATGAGCTAAAGTGTAGCAAAGCTCTGCCTAAAGACACCAAGCTATTGCCTATATTCGACCAATCTTAAATGCCACCTTAAGAACTTGTTTTGCTTAAACGCCTTACGAGTTCAGCTGCATAACTGAAAGCATCTTGTACCTCTGGGGGTTTATTTTTGGCTCTGGCCTCTAGGGTTTCAGCAATCTCTTCAAAGGTAAGCTGACGTGAGGTTAACCAAGCTTCTTTACTAAGCTCTAATTCTTTTTGACTAATTGCCGTATTGTAGTGATTTGTATTAAGCCATTCATAAACATTCATTAGTTGTCATCCATCTTCAAAATAAAGAGTTAATTTAGGGCTTAAATACTAAATGAAATGAATAATGCAAACGCCTTAGATTCAGTTTAGGCAAAAAGAAAGCTCGAGTTCTTGTAGTCTCATGACAGTCAGACAGCAAGCTTCGTTAATGAAGAAAGCAATTGAATCTTAAAACGCTTTTGTACCCTATAGTTAGTTAGTGTAGAAAAACAAATCACACAAAATTCTTACAAATTCCTTACTTAGAGCATTTTTAAGAAGTTTTTCAGCACTGAAACATAATGTATCTTAATGCAGCGATACTTTTTTAGGCGAGATTTATTCAGTTGGCTGTAACTATTACTGGAAATGCTGTGAGTTAATTCCTAGGAGGAAACATATATTGTGGTAGGAGAGTTAAAGGTCTTTGTTTTAGCAGACGCACTCATCAGACGCAGCTTGCAAAAACTCAAAATTGAATAACACGATAATCTAAACGATCATCATCAAGAATCATTTCGAAGAATTGTTTATGTCCAAGCGCGTCAATCATGGCAAAACGATGCTCTTTATCAATCCAGATGCCCTCTTTCATGACCGTATGACCATAAACACCAAAACGAAACCCAGTATGCTTTACAAGCTCAGGCTTGGTGTACCACCACGTTTTTGTATCAGAATCATGATAAAAAAAGTCATCAAAATACTGCATACCAGGGGTCGGGCCAGCATGCGTAAACTGAACATCATAAAACAAAATTTCACGCTCAAAATTAGCCATCCACGCCGCTAAATCTTCAGGTAATTGAACACCACCCTTAGCCTCATTAAATTCATCATGCTTAAGGCCCCCACGGGTACTCAACTCATACTTATGGTTAAGCGCTGATTCATCATGATTACCCAAAATAATTCTGACATTACCATTTGCTTTATCAACAAAATCTTTAAAGCGATAAAGCTCACGAATTTGTGCTTTAGCTGCCCGTCTCAAATGATCTGTATTGGTCGGGTCATAAGGCTCAACTGCAACCGCCTGAGAGTAAGTACGAAGGTCCTTATAATGAACCAAGTCACCCATAAAAACTACTTGAAAACGACCCTGAATCACCGCGTCAGTCGGCTCGAGTTTGGCATCACAGGCGTTAGATACCTTGAGGGCTTGCCAAGCTTCAGCCCAGTTGCCATGCACATCACCAATAGCTATGACTTTTATCATGTAGCCCTTACCAGTAATGCGCGTAATTGTGAGTAAAGCTCTCGGGCTTCTTCGGGATTTTCGCCATAACCATTGTAGTTAATGAGTAATTTTGCTGCTTGTAAACCAAGACCTTCTTGTTTTAAGCGATCTAACAAACGGTCAATAGCTTGCTGGCCTTGAGGTTTTTCTGCATCAAGGACGCTGCTTTCTTCACTAATAAGAGGTCTTGGGTCTAGCTTAGCTGAATCAGTTTCTTTAGATTCAATTTCGGGTTCAAATAAAATACTTTGATTCTCAAGATCATAATCAACCCAGTACTGTAAGTTTACATCTAAGCCAGTACTTAAACCAAACGCTTCTGCTGCATACACAAAAGCGTCATAGGCTGCGCTAACTGCATCTTGCCAGCTCTGCTTAAAAGAAACAATTGCTGACTTTGAAACACCTTCAAGGCGCAATTCACAAATAATTGCTTGATCAGCAACAGGTACAAATTTAAAAGACCAAGCATCTAAGCCAAAAACCGTATTTAGACGCTCGCTTAGCTCAGGATACTTTAACTGAGGACGAACTCGAGCTTGTTGTTTATCGTTAGATAATTCAATCACGCGCCACTCTCGTGCGGTTTCTGGAAAGCGAAGGTTAAGTTGTGACCTGTGGTGGTCTTGCACAGCGTTAGTATAACAATCAAATTCTTACAAGGTGAGCACTTTTACTCTCAAACAAGCTTAAATGGACTTGGCTTAGGTGTTTTGTTGAGAAAAAGGTCAGTTATGAGCTTGTTTTCAGATGAGTCGTGAAGTCACTCTAAAGCTATATCGTGAGAGGGAGCTAGTCTTAGAGAAGCTTATGGGTGAACTGGATCTGTGTAGTTTATTCATCTTTACTGCTTTTCATTTTGGCTTTATTCTCTAGAGATGTCAGCTTTGCGTTAGTGGCTTAGTTCAAACTAAAGGTAGACTGTTGTAAGAACTACGGAAAGGATGGTTTGCAGCGGTAAAGACATTTTGAAACCCTAAAACGATAGCTTTTTGAGCTTTTAAGCTGAGTTTGTTCCTTGTGCATAGTTTTTGATTAGGATCTAAGGACAGATGTTAGTGACGAAAACACTTTAAATTCGTATAATGCCGCCGTGAACACTGGGAGGTTAATTGTGAACCGATTTACAAACATACTGCTATGCATTCTCTTGTTAAATATGGGTATAGCACAAATGAATACTGATCAGTCACCAACATTTTCATTAAATGCCATGCTACTCAATGAAGCTACACCCCTCATTTTAGAAGGCCTACATTTATCTGCAAATACTGACTATAATTTAATTCTTACAAATCCTGAAGGCGAAGTTATTTTAGAGGAACAAGTCTCTTCAGATGCAGAGGGCAATATTAGCTTCATGAGCCTTTTAGCAGAAGAAGGATTTTGGACACTGGCGATTCGGGGTGAAGATGCAAGAGCTATCTTTGAAGTAGAAATAAACAACGCTCGAGCTGCACGTGCTGCAAGGACTAATGCTACTGCCTCTAATTCTGAGACAACTGCTAACAGTGAAGCTGAACTTGCCGAGAGCGCTACTAGTGATTCTGAAACAGCAAGTGACATTGCTTTGCAAGCAGACCAGCCAAGTGCAACTGGTCTAAGCCTAGATAATGCTGCAACTGATGAAAGTACAGCATCTGAAGATGTGAGCACGACTGAAGACGCTAATGTAGCAGAAAGCGAAGCTGGACCACTTGAAGATGCTATTTCTACAGCGCAAGATGGCGTAGAAACAAGAACGGAAACAGTTACAGATGCACTTCAAAATGCGGCAGATGCAAGTACAACGGCGCTAAATGATGTTATGGAAGAAGCAGCTGAAACGCAAGAAGCGCTTACTACTGAAGAATCTACGGATCCTACAGAAACTGAAAGGCTATCTGAAGATGTAGTGGCTGAAGCTGAAACGGCAGCGCAAGAAAATACTGTAGATGCAGAGGGTAGAACTGAAGCGTCTGCAGTAGAGACTAACGAAGAAACCCAAAGCTCGGGCACAGCAGATGAGGCAGCGACTACAAACACAACTCCGCCTGCTCAAGAGGCTTTAGTTATTAATGCTGGGGATGCTGCAGCCATTATTAATAACAGTACAGACTTTGCCGAACTCGCAGGGCTAGCAAGAAGCTTAGTTGCATCTGGAGATAAAGATACGGCTAACCAAGCTATGCAAAGGTCTTTAGAGGAGTTTGCTGCGCAAGGCTATGACCCTCGCTTATTACGTAGCTTAGAGCAGCATGAAGCTTATAACTTTCCGCTTAGACCCCTGCAAGAAGCTATAGAAACCGGTAACCGTGCCGATGCTGATTTCTGGGCCAATTGGCTTAAGTACTTTGTGGCTGCTGATGTTTCACAAGTAGGTGAAACCATTCGTGATTATGCCAGCTTAGTCTCTAAAGAAGATGGTCGTGCCAGCCGAGCTGTTGTTAGAGAATGGCGTGACATTGCTGATACAGGGCGCCGTACTACGCTTAGCGGTGTACTTGACTCTATTTTTTCTGCTGCGGGTCGTACTGGGCTATACGGAGTATTCTCGTTAGTAGCAGCCGTTATTGGTTTGCACTTAACCTTACTATTTAAATATTGGGTACCACAAAGCTTGTTTTTGCGTCGCCAAAAAGAACAAGGTAAAAAAACAAGTCTATTTGCAAGGCTTCTTGTTATCCGTTATTACAGTAGCTTTGAAAAATTAGTTATTGTTCTTATGTTTGCCTCTGCAATTCTTTTGGCAGGCCTAGCAACCTGGACGCAACAAAGAAGAACCGTGCTTACGGTTGAAAATGGTACGTTCGCAAGTGCAGATATTCAAGCAGCTATTAGCCGTACGACTTTAATTGGCGAAAAAGGTAATTTCTTGCGTGGTTACGCAGCCCACGTTGTCGGAGACAATACGCTAGCCAAGCGTGAATACGAAGCTGCGTCAAACCTTGCTGTTGCTCTTAATAATTTAGCTATTGTGAGCTCTAATGACAGTTTTTATGAGCAGGCTTTAGCACTTGCTCCAAACCTCCCAGAAGCACAATTCAATACGGGAAATGGAGAGAACCTGTTTCCATTTCAAAGAGACTTCTTAGCAAATCAAGCTGTTTTAGCTGTACCTTCTGACGAAGTCATACAAGCAGCCGTTGCAGGTAGCTGGCAAGCAGAAGTCGTTAAGACCTTCAGGAATCCTTGGACTGAATTTGCCGTTCTTGATCCTTGGTCAAGCCTACTTAACAATCGCATACCTCAGTTTAGTGTCTGGCTTTGGTATCTTGTCCTTAGTATAATTATGGTCTGGGTAACGGTTCATGTGCTTTGGCTTTTTGTACCGAGACCACGCTTGGCCAGAAATGCTCCTAGAAATCCTCTTTATGAAGTTTTGGCCTTACTCATTCCAGGTGCAGGTGCAGCAGACGAGATGTGGGGCTTGCTTCTACTCGTACCTTGGGCCATTGTTGGAATAGACACGCTAGCAGACATTTTTAATTGGGGATTTGGTATAGGCATGATCAGAAGATGGGACTACGTTGCTCTAAGTATCCTTTACGGAATTAACCTGATAGCCGTTGTTGTAGAATTCTTCTCTTACAGAAACCGAATGAAAAAACTCAAGCTAGATAACCCAGACTTAGCCAGAGAGTTTCGCCTAATAAAATAACTCGAGTATTCTTATATAAGTCAGCTACGCTAAATCAGAGTATCTGACTTAATTCTTATTTGCTAGCAGTTCTACCCCAGCAAAACAGCCTTGAGCCAGAGGCATGATAGGACTCGCTTCTAGAGAACTTAGCTTAGGACTCGCTTCTAGAGAAGTTACCCTATTCTTTGAACGCCGTGCTGT
>CAZWJZ010000236.1:0-6360 GCA_964634665.1 uncultured bacterium
CCCCCATAATGCCAATCAAAATAGCTACGATAACGCCCATATATGCCCTCCTTAAAGTATGCGAAGTGTACCTTTATTTCTTGCTGGTTATAAAGACCTTAGTCTGGTTTTTAAGGCGCTTGTTTTGGTTTGAAAATGTAGCTATGAGATGAAGTTGGAACCTAAGTCTTTATGTAATGATATGTCCTAGATTTTCATACTAAATAGAGGAGTTGATAATGGATAAAGAACGATTCGAAAAAGGACTTAGTAAACGTAAAGAAGTGCTAGGCGCTGAATATGTGAAGCACTCACTAGCCAATGCAAATGACTTTAGTCGACCTTTTCAAGAAATTGTTACAGAGTTCTGCTGGGGATTTGGCTGGGGAGATGAAACGCTGCCCCCCAAAACCAGAAGCATGCTAAACCTAACTATGATTGCTGCTTTAAACCGTATGCATGAGTGGGAATTGCACTTAAAAGGCGCTATTAAAAATGGTGTTAGTCAAGCTGAAATACAAGCTATTTTGCATCAAATAGCAATTTATTGCGACATACCTGCAGGGGTGGAGTGCTTCAGAATAGCTAACAAAGTGTTCGCTGAACTAGAAGCTGAAAAAGGAATAACAGAATAAGCAGATTTTTTAGCAATGAAAGCCTAAGTTGAAAGCTTAGTACAACATAGCAAGAGCTTTCAAAGGTACGCTCTAGCCTTAAAGAAGATAAGCGGAAACAAGTTTTCTTAGTAGAAGTGAGGTTTTAAGTGGCTCGAGTTATAGCTGATGGTGCGATGAAAGAGGATGCTGAATTTAAGACAGGGTAGGTGCTTACCGTGGCAGGTGGGCACTTTACTCATGACACTTCGAGTGCCTTTTATGCGCCGCTAATTCCGCTGATTCAAGATAAGCTGAGTTTGGGTTATGGAGCCATTGGCTTTTTAGCCATGCTTACCCAAGTGGGCGGTTTACTTACGCCTTTTATTGGCTATTTAGCTGACCGTATTAGTGTGCGTTACTTCGTTATTTTTGCACCTGCGGTAACAGCAACTATTATGAGTTTGATTGGCCTTGCACCAAATTACCTGTCACTTGCCTTTATGCTTTTTGCCGTGGGTATAAGTGTAGCTTGTTTTCATGCGCCATCGCCCTCCATGATTGCCAATGTATCTGGTAACAAGCTGGGTATAGGCATGGGTATATACATGGCTGGCGATGAATTAGGCCGAACGCTTGGACCTTTAGTGGTTGCTGGTGGCGTGGCATGGTTTGGTTTAGAAGGCATGGGGCGACTTATGTTTGTAGGCTGGGTTGTTTCAGGTATCTTGTTTGTGCGACTTAAGAACACAAAAGTACCCGCTCGAGTCTATACAGCGTTTCCTTGGAAGCAGGGTTTGCAGGTGTTCTCACTGCTAGCCTGGATTTTATTAACTCGAGCTTTTTTTGTGAGTTCCATTTCTACCTTTTTGCCTACTTATATGAGTGATGTGGTGGGTTCGTCTTTTTGGTTGGCTGCGGGTTCACTGACTATTCTTGAAGCTGCTGGAGTTGCGGGTGCGTTGCTTTCGGGTAGTTTGAGTGATAGGTTTGGGCGTAAGCAAGGGTTGCTTTTTTGCTTGTTGTTTCTCCGCTTTTTTTGTTTGCGTTTTTGCTGAGTGCCTCGTGGGCATTTGTGCCTTTGTTATTGTTCCTTGGCTTTACGGCTTTGGCTACGGGGCCTATTTTGCTTGCGGTGGTGCAAGAGACATTCAAAAATGATAGGGCTTTTGCAAATGGTATGTTTATGTTCCTTTATTTTTTGACGCTTGGTTTGGGCTTACTTATTACAGGTTTAGCTGCTGAGCAGTTTGGTTTAAGGACAACGTATTTTGTAACGGGATTAGTTGCGTTTCTTAGTATTCCTGCTGTTCTTATGCTGAAAACAAAGCAAGAATTATAGGATTTCTTATCTGCTAGGGTAAATCATACGTTTTGGAATCATTGAAATAGATGTACTAAAGTCATTTATTGTTTCGTCGTAGAACTTTAGCTTAAAAAATGATATTGCCGTCCATTATCTGTGCCCTTCAAGCTTTTTACCTTACTGTTTTTTGAGGCTTAGGTTAGGTAAACTGCAGTATCAAACTTACACATGAAGTTGAGGCGATATGGAACTAGCAGCTAACAAACAAGGATTCTCAGGCGAAAGACTCGAGCGTTTAACAAGTCATTTACAAAGATATGTTTCAAATGGCTTTATTGCTGGTGTTAACGGCATGATTGCTCGTAATAACGAAGTGGTTTATGCTGAGTCACTCGGGCAGCAAAGCATGGGCGAAAAAGCTATGAGCATGGATAGCATTTTTCGTATTTACTCCATGACCAAACCTATTACTTCTGTTGCTGTGCTCATGCTTTATGAAGAAGGTCATTTGCTTTTAGATGACCCTGTTGCTAAGTTTTTACCTTATTTTGCTTATACCAAAGTTTGTAAAGGAAGTGGGCATACAGGTTTAGAACTAGTGCCTCAACTAAGACCCATGACAATTCGTGATTTGCTTATGCACACCGCGGGTTTAAGTTACGGCTGGTTTCAAGATACACCTGTGGATGCGCTTTACCGCGCTGCAGCGCTGCAAACGTTTGACACGCCGTTGGCTGATTATGTTGAACAACTTGCATCTTTACCTTTGGTTTTTCAACCTGGAACAAATTGGCGCTATAGCCATGCGACCGATGTGCTTGGGCATCTTGTTGAAGTTGTGGCAGGTGAAAGCCTAGATAGTTTTTTAGAGAACCGTATGTTTAAACCCCTCGGCATGAAAGATACAGCTTTTGAAGTGCCGACAGAAAAACTCGAGCGTTTCACGTCTGTTTATTGCCCGACTGAAAAATATGAGTTTGGTTTTGACTATAGTTCTTACCCTAGAGATGGCAAGGTGCATCCTATTGATACGCCTGAAAGAAGTCTTTTTGTTAAGCCTAAAGTTTTGGTTCGGGGCTTTTCAGGTGGGGGTGGTTTGGTATCAACCATGTCTGATTATTATCATTTTGCTTCTATGTTGCTTAATGACGGTTGTTTTAATGGTGTGCAGCTTTTAGGTCGTAAAACTATTGAGCTGATGTCTCAAAATCATGTACCAAAGCATTTGCGTCCGCTTGAAAGTGGTGGTATTCCTATGCTGGGTATTGGCTTTGGGTTGGGCGTGAGTGTGCTTGAAGACTTGGGTGGTCAGTCGTTACTGGGTTCTGAAGGGCTTTATGCATGGGGGGGTGCCGCCATGACGAGTTTCTGGATTGACCCGAAAGAACAGATGATTGGGCTAGTCATGACGCAATTTATGCCTAATGACTTTTATAGGCTCACTGATGAATTTAGGGTTTTAAGTTACCAAGCGTTAACAGATTAGTTCTTTTTTTCTAAGGTAAACTAAGTTAGCTTAACGATTGTTTAGCAGCAAGCTAAGGAGATTTTTATGACTGCAACGACTTTAGAGGCATATGCAACATAATATTCCAGATTCAATAGGTGCCTACGCTGAACCCATGAGCGAAGCAGTAGAGTCATGCGTTCATTGTGGTTTTTGTTTACCCACCTGCCCAACTTACGTCACTATGGGTGACGAAATGAACAGTCCACGCGGGCGCATTTTCCTCATGAAAGAAGTTTTAGAAGACAAACTCGAGCTTGAGGCTGCGAGTCCTTATATTGATAATTGTTTGGGCTGCATGGCTTGTGTTACAGCTTGCCCTTCGGGTGTGCAGTACCAAGATTTACTTACACCTTTTCGGGCCTTAGCTGAAGAGAAGCGTGAACGCACAGCTATGGATAAACTGCTGCGTCGCTTTGTGCTGGAAACACTACCTTACCCGCATCGGTTTAGAGTGGCAGCTTTTTTAGGACAGTTTGCTAAGCCTTTTCAGAAGTACATGCCGGGGCGTTTGGGGGATATGCTTAACCTTTTACCTGAGTCTTTACCCAAAGGCGCATTTCTACCTAACAAGAAAATAGCAGAGGGTGAACAAAGAGCTCGAGTTGCTTTGTTAGCGGGGTGTGCGCAGCAGGTTTTGGCACCAGATATTAATGTGGCTACCTTAAATGTTTTGTCGCAAAATGGGGTTGAGGTGCTTATTCCTGAAGAGCAGGTTTGTTGTGGTGCTTTGGCGGCGCATACAGGTGCTATGTGGCAAGCAAAGCAGCTTGCTAAAGAGAATTTGAAAGCGTTTGCATCTTTTGAGGTGGATGCCATTATTACGAACGCGGCGGGTTGCGGTTCAGGTTTGCATGAGTACCCATTGTGGTTAAAAGGTGAAGCTGAAGAAGACGCAGCAAAGGACTTTGCTAAGCAAGCTAAAGATATTACTTTGTTTTTGGCGCAACTTGGTATTAAGCCTCCGCCGGCTCCGAAGCATGCTCTTAAAATTGCTTATCATGATGCTTGTCATTTGGCGCATGCTCAGGGTGTGGTGAGTGAGCCACGTGAAATTTTGAATTCTATTGAAAATATAGAGCTTTTTGATATCGCTGATGCTGAGATTTGTTGTGGTTCGGCAGGTACTTACAATATTGAAAGGCCAGATACTGCTTTTGAATTAGGTGAAAGAAAAGCGCAATCTATTTTGGCTACGGGTGCGGATATGGTGGTTACAGGCAATATTGGTTGTATGACTCAATTGGCGACGCATTTAAAAGAGCATGATATTCCTGTTATGCACACGGTGCAGCTTTTAGACCAACTCTATAGGGGAGAGCTGTAATGTCTGCCTTGTTCTTAGCTAAACTTGGCGATGTGTTGCCCGCTGAGCGTATCTTAAGTTCAGAAGCTTCTACCTTGCCTTATGAGTCAGATGGCTTAACGGCTTTTAGGGCCAAGCCGCTTGCCGTTGTTATTCCTGAAAAGCAAGAAGAAGTAATTGCTGTCGTAAAGCTTTGTCATGAGTTTGATATTCCTTTTGTCGCTCGTGGTAATGGCACAAGTTTAAGTGGTGGCTCTATGCCCATTGCAGATGGTGTAGTGATAGCGCTTAACCGCATGAATAAGCTTTTAAAGTATGACCCTGATGAGCGTTTAGCAGTTGTAGAGCCGGGCTTTATTAATTTGTATGTCACAAAACAAGCTGCTAAAGATGGTCTTTACTACGCGCCTGACCCCTCGAGTGGGCCGGTTTGCACTATTGGAGGCAATGTTGCTTTTAATAGTGGTGGGGCGCACTGTTTAAAGTACGGCATGACTTCAAACCATGTGCTGGGCTTAAAAGTGGTCTTGCCAGATGGCGAAGTTGTAGAGCTGGGTGGCGAGAGTCTAGAGATGATAGGGTCTGATCTTACAGGCATGTTTTGTGGTTCCGAAGGTCTTTTAGGTATTGCTTTAGAAATTAGTTTGAGACTTTTACCCAAGCCAGAAGTCTTTAAAACTGTGCTAGCAGCCTATGAAAATCTTGCCGATGCAGGTCAAACGGTTGCCAGTATTGTTGCTTCAGGTTTGCTTCCGGGTGCTATGGAAATTATGGATAGACTTGCCATGGACGCAGCCGAAGCTGCCGTTAAGGCAGGCTACCCTGAAAAAGCGCAAGGCTTACTGATAGTTGAGTTAGAGGGGCCTACTGAAGAGGTTGAAGCTGAGTACCCTAAGCTTATGAAAGTTATTGAAGCGTCAGGTGCTTATGAAGTTCGGGTAGCAAAAAATGAAACCGAACGTATGAAAATATGGAAAGGTCGAAAAGGCGCGTTCTCAGCAGTGGGTCGCTTAAGTCCAGATTATGTGGTGCAAGATGGCGTGGTACCTCGCACTAAGCTGGGTGAAGCGTTAAAAGAAATAGAACGCCTTAGTCAAGTTTATGCCTTGAGGGTTGCCAACGTATTTCACGCTGGTGACGGTAACCTTCATCCGCTAATTCTTTATGACGGCAATGTTGCAGGCGAATTTGATAAAGCTGAAGAATTAGCAGGGGACATCTTAAAACTATGTGTTGACCTTGGCGGTGCGGTTACAGGTGAGCATGGCATAGGTGTTGAAAAACTAGCTTACTTACCTTATATGTTTAATGATGAAGATATGGACTTAATGCATAACTTAAGGGTTGCGGTAGATAGCAAAGAAATAGCTAATAGAGGCAAAATGTTACCCTCTAATAAAGCCCCAGCTTTAACCATGCACGGCGCACATCCTATTGAAAAAGAAGGCATTGCGTACCGAGAATGAAGCTGCCTAAAAACACAGCTGTACAAGAAAGCATAGCGAGTTTGCAGCATCAAATAAAAACCAGTGACAGTATCATTATAAGAGCTGGCGGTACAAAAACAGCCTTATCTGCTCAGGCTAACCTAGATATAAGAGACTTAAGTGGTGTTTTAGAGTACGACCCTCAAGAATACACCTTAACCGCCCTCGCTGGCACGCCCCTA
>CAZWJZ010000236.1:6370-7274 GCA_964634665.1 uncultured bacterium
AAAAGTCATTGAAACCCTCTTAGATAAAGAAGGTCAGTATATGCCTTTTGACCCTGTTTTGGTGAATCAAGGTGCAAGTTTAGGGGGAAGTATTGTTACAGGACTAAGTGGTTCAGGACGTTTTCGCTATGGAGGCATAAGAGACTTCTTGTTAGGGCTGAAATTTATAACCAGCAACGGCACCCTGCACACAGGGGGCGCAAAAGTCATAAAAAACGCCTCAGGTTTTGACCTACCCAAACTCATGATAGGCAGCTTAGGTAAGTATGGCGTTATAACCGAAGCAACCCTAAAAGTATTCCCAAAACCCGAAAGCTTCACAACCCTAAGTTTTAGTTACAACAGCCTGCAAGAAGCACTCGAGCCTCTTCGCTTGTTAGCTAGGTCTGCGTTTGAGTTGAGCGCCTTAGATCTTATGGGTAACAAGCTTATTGTGCGCTTTGGGGGGTTGGCAGAGGCAGCTGCAAAACGAAAGGAACGCATTGAAGGCTTTGTTAAGCAAGAGGCTGACGTTTTACAGGCTGAACAAGATGATGCTTACTGGAAAACCATGAGAGAGTTTGCATGGTTACTCAGTACTGAGAATTTGGTCAAAATTCCTTTAACGCTTTCCAAAATTTTAGCTTTTGATGAGGCGTTAGACAAATCTTTTATTCGGCGTTACAGCGTTGGTGGTAATGTCGCATGGGTGAAACTAGATGATAATGCTGACAAAGCTAAATTTGATGCCCTTCTTAAAAGCCAAGGCTTAGCTGGCTTGGCTTTAACCGGAGATTGGCCGCAGCCGCTCATAGGTAAACAAACAGGACAAGTTTTTAGTGACCGCCTAAGAACTGTACTAGACCCAGAGAAAAAGTTTGGCTTAAAAGAATGAAGCAAGCCGTAGCGCACTTAGCGCTAGTTG
>CAZWJZ010000237.1:0-7269 GCA_964634665.1 uncultured bacterium
GATGTTGATGGGGATGGTTGGCAAGATATAGTGTTTAGCCGCAGAGTGAGTGCACCAAATTACTGGAAGAATCAAAAGGGCAAAGGCTTTGAGCAAGTCATACTAGAAGGTGTATCTAAACCACTTTACGCAATTAACTGGGCTGATCTAGATAATGATGGTGACTTAGACTTAGTTGGAGCTAGTTATGACGCGGGCTTACTAACAGAATTTGGTGCTGAATTCCTAAACCGAGATATAGCAGGTGTGTATGTTTATATTAATGGAGCACGTCGCTTTCAAGAAACACGTTTAAGTAATCAAGCGCAAGCACTAGCACTTATACTTATCGATTTAAACCAAGATCAAAGCCCAGATATTTTGGTTGGCAATGATTTTGCTGTTCCTGATATGGCTTGGTTGAATAGAGCGGGATCTTGGGAAAGGGTTGTGCCTTTTGAAGAAATGAGCCATAGCACCATGAGTTTTGATAGTGGTGATATAAACAATGATGGAACAGCTGAGCTTTTTTCGACAGACATGAAACCCTATCCAAATGAAGACTTAGCTCCGTGGGCACCCATTATTGAGAGCATGACAAGTGATCCTCCCATTGCTGGAGATACCCAAGTCATGGAGAACGTTTTACAAGAGTGGAATGGTAGTCGTTTTAAAAGTACTGCAGTGGCTAGAGGAATTGATGCTACGGGTTGGAGTTGGTCAGGAAAATTTGCCGACTTTGATCAAGATGGCTTTTTAGACCTTTATGTCGTCAACGGCATGATGGAACAAAGCACTTTTGCTCATGTAGATAATCATGAACTTGTAGAAGTTAATCAGGCATTTAAAAATGATGGTACTGGCATGTTCACGCCAGCTCCCGAATGGGGTTTAGGTAGCCTAAAAAGTGGTCGAGGCATGAGCATAGCTGATCTAGATGGTGATGGTGACTTAGACATAGTGATAAATAACCTGCGTGGTGAGTCACAACTATTTGAAAATCAACTTTGCACCGGAACAAGCCTACAGGTTGATTTAAACTGGCAAGCAACAAAAAATCCAAAAGCCATTGGTGCAACCTTGAAATTACACACAAATAAAAGCATTTATCACCGAGACCTAATCGCAGGCAGTGGCTACCTATCAGGCAACACCAGCAGGATTCACTTTGGCATTCCAGAAAACGAAACTATAGAACAACTAGAAATCATCTGGCCAGACGGAATGACCTCAGAAGTAAACGACATTAAACCAAATAGCCTTCTGCAAATCACACGGGAACGAGACTAAGAAATGGCACGAATAAAACTCGCATATATTGGTGGCGGAAGTACCAGAGCACCCGGAACAGTCGCATCCTTCATTCATCAAGGAAAAAACTTTCAAGGTTCAGAAGTCGTACTCATAGACTTAAATGAAGAGCGACTAAGACTAGTTAAAAGTATTTCTGACAAAATAGCCAAAGCAGCTAATCTTGACATCACTATCTCAACCACAACTAAGCGACGTGAAGGACTAAAAGACTGTGACGCGGTCTTAACCAGTTTTCGACCTGGAGGCTTTGAAGCAAGGCATCTAGACGAAAGTATTCCTCTAAAATACGACGTTATTGGTAATGAAACACAAGCGCCAGGTGGTTTCTTTATGGCACTACGGGTTGTACACGTCATGAAAAGCATACTAAAAGACATACAAGACGTATGCCCAAACGCTCGAGTGTTTAACTACACCAACCCCATTAATCTAGTGTCTCAAGCGTTAACAAAAAATACCAGCATTCCTGTTTTATCTCTTTGTGAAGGGCCCATTTATTTCGCTAGAGATTTAGCGCTCGCTGCTGACTTAGACCCAAGCAAGCTAGATTCAGCCATGATTGGATTGAATCACGCTTCTTGGAGTGTTAGGCATCTTTATGACGGACAAGATTTCATGCCTTTAGTAAAAGACGCTTATGCTCGTAAAAAAGAGGATTTGAGCGTACCTATTCTTGAGAGACGCATGTTAAAGCTAGCCAGCATGATGAACGCAATTCCAGCTGATTATTTTCAGTATTATTACTTTAAAGATGAGATTTTAGCTGAACTGAAATCCAAACCTACAAGTCGAGCTGAAGACATAATGAAATGGTCAATTGACTACTGGCAGCACTATAACGAAGAAGCACAAAAAGATATTCCTAAGCTTGACCCAGAGAGATCAAGAGGTGGCATTTTTGAACTCGAGCTTGCTTTTGATTTGATGGACGCAATTTTTAATGATAAAGGTGAAGTCTGGCCTGTTAACATGCCAAATAATGGTGCTATTAAAGACTTTCCTGATGACTTGGTTGTTGAATGCCCAGGTTTTGCAGATAAGAATGGTGTGCAGTTACTTTCTCAAGGACATATGCCAAGGCATTTGGTGGGTTTGCTCAAGATGCTAGGGGAATATCAAGCTTTAGCAGGGGAAGCAGCTTGGAGTGGTAGTAGACTAGGCGCAATTCGGGCACTGGCGAGCCACCCACTTGTATTTTCACTAAATAAAGCTGAGAAGATATATGATGAATTAGCTGTAGCTCATAAAGATTATTTACCAGAAAGACTTTTGAGTTAAACTTAATGAATTATGTTCTTGGTCTAGACGCAGGAAACAGTAAAACCCTTGCTGTTATTGCTAATAGCAAAGGTGAAATCGTGGGGTCTGCACGAAGTAGCTGCGGGGATATTTCTAACCGTCAGATGGGTGCAAAAAACGCTTTAACTAATGTTATTGATGCAGTGCAACAAGCTTTAACACAATCAGGATTAAAGGCTACAGATCTTAAAGCAAAGGCGTTCAGTATGGCAGGTGCAGACTGGCCTGAAGATATTGATTATTTGCGTTCATCATTAAACAAAACTATTGCTACTAAAGATGCTCTTATTATGAATGATGCGCTTGGAGCGTTACGATCAGCATCAGTAGAAGGCGTTGGCGTGGCAGTCGTATGCGGAACCTACGCAGTAAGCTCCGCAAGAAGTAAATCAGGTAAAAGCTATTACTCGAGCTTCTGGCAAGAAACAGGTGGCGCTTTCAAACTAGGCCAAACTGCCTTAACAGCTGTTTACCGTGCTGAATTAGCTATTGATCCTCCTACACAATTGCGTGACGCAATCCTAACTACTTTTAAACAGCCAACTGTAAACGCTTTACTGCACCATATGACAGCCCGGGATAGCAATGTGCCAGACAGTGAAATAGCCAAACTAGCTCCA
The DNA here is from genome assembly GCA_964634665.1 of uncultured bacterium. Taxonomy (GTDB): domain Bacteria; phylum Deinococcota; class Deinococci; order Deinococcales; family Trueperaceae; genus JAHEBB01. The sequence continues at coordinate 3,213 of CAZWJZ010000237.1, forward strand.
ATTGTTTTTCAAGCAGCTGAAAGAAAGGATCAAGCTGCCTTAGCAATCCTTGAAAAGGAAGCTAAAACACTCGCAGAGTACGCAACTGTGGCGGCGCAAAAAGTCTGCTTATCTGAAAATTTTAAGATTTTCTTAACAGGAGGCGTTTTTAGCCACCCATCAAAGCTGCTCGAGGATGCCATAAGAACTCGAGTAAGTCAGGTTCATCCTTCTGTTAGTGTGATTCGTAGTCAAACCAAACCTATTGTTGGTGCTCTTATGGCTGCCTTTGAAACCCTTAATGAGCCATTATCAGCAGATTTGTTTCTGCGTCTAGCCAACTCTGACTTTCCTGAAGCCCATGAGACTATGTTGAATTTTTTAGGAGGTGATTAAGTCACAAAACTAACAAAAGATGAAAAATGACTTTCGTGCTACTAACCTGAATTCTTGTTTTTGGAGGAACTAAATGAAAACCTTAACAACCCTTTGCGTAAGCCTTTTTCTAAGTTTGCTTGCTTTTTCTTATGCGCAAACCACGGTCACGTGGGCTATGTGGGGCAGTCCTGAAGAAATTGCTACCCATCAAGAAGTCGCTGATGCTTTTATGGCTCAAAATTCTGATATTCAAATTGAAATCTGGTCACAGCCATGGGGAGATTACTTTACTAAAATTCAGACCTTATGGGCTTCCGGGGACGCTTCGGTAATTCCTGATGTTATGTTCTTATCACCGGTCGTAAATTACGCAGCTGATGGTGTCCTTGAAAACCTTGACCCTTATATTGAAGCGTCAAATTATCCTGTAGATGACTACTGGCCTGGACTACTTGACTTTGGTATGTATGAGGGAAGTGTTTATGGCTTTCCAAGAGATATCGGGCTTGAAGTACTTTACTACAATAAAGATTTATTTGACGCGGCAGGCTTAGCTTATCCCGATGAAACATGGACATGGGATGACCTGCAAGCTGCAGCTGTAGAGTTAACAGAAGTAATGTCTAGCGGACGCGTTGTTCGACATGCGTTAGGCATGGAGGGTGGTAAGTACCAACTTTGGGTAGGGCAAAATAGAGGTAGCATTCTTGATGATATGCGAAACCCAAGTCGCTGCACTTTGGCAGACCCTGAAGCTTTAACTGCCATTGAGTTTTTTGCAGGCATGATGGAGAATAATTACGCTATGCGTGACGCTAACCTAAGCCAAGCAGGTGGAGACGCAGCTGTTTTTCAAAGTGGACAAGCAGCTATGATTATTCAAAATGCTAGCAGAATCTCAGCCTTTAACGCTGCTAATATGAATTATGACGTGTCTGTTGTGCCTATACCAGAAGGCGGCCAACGCTCAGCAAGTGCTGCTGGTGCTGCATGGACAATGAGTAGTTTTAGTGATAATAAAGATGCCGCCTGGACGTTCTTAAGCTGGTTACAAAGTACTGATGGTGGTCAAGCCCTTTATACAGCTTCAGGTCAAATTCTACCTGCTCTGCAATCTACAGCTAAATCTGACGCTTTCATGGCTATCTCTGATATTCCAGCTAATCGCATGGCGTTTATTACTGAAGGTGAAAATGCCAAAGTTGGTCGCGCTGGCTTCTTCGCCCAATGGAATGAGCTAAACGGTACAATTATTAACCCAGCACTACAAAGTATCTGGTCAGGTGAAGCGAGTGCAGCTGAAGTCCTGCCTGGACTTTGCGAAACGGTTGACGCTTTTTTAGTACAGAACGGTTTCCCTAAGTAAGGACTATGAGGCGTTAAGCTAGTATTTCGTTAACGCCTCACTCCTTTAGCTAAAATGGCATCCCAATTAGCAACACCACCAGAAAAAAATCCGAAGCAGCCTAAACGCTTTGGCTTTAGAACTTGGCATCCGCGCCAGCAGAATGAAGCTTACTTATTTTTAATACCAAGCCTTGTTGGATTTGGTCTTTTTGTTGTCATACCCATTATTGGTGCTTTTGTTCTAAGTTTCTTTAAGTGGAACCTGATTGGTGATCCGGAATTTGTTGCTCTGGGAAACTATCAGGAACTTATTTTTAGGGATGCCGTTTTTAGAAAAGTTCTAAGCAATACCCTATTTTATGCAGTAACTATTGTACCTTTTCAACTTATCTTGGGTCTAATCGCAGCAGTAGCTCTAAATCAGGGCATTAAAGGACTCGAGCTTTACCGACTCATTTACTTTATGCCTGTTGTTACGAACATTGTGGCGGTAGCTATTGTATTTCAGTGGCTCTTGAACCGTGATTTTGGTGTTGCTAATGCTTGGGTCTGGCAGCTTGCAGAAGCCACAGGCTGGTCAATTGCACCTCCTGACTGGCTAAATAGTTCTTTCTGGTCAAAACCAGCGGTTGTTTTACTAACCCTTTGGAAAAATGTTGGTTTTACTATGGTGATTTACCTAGCAGGCTTGCAGTCTGTACCTGAATCAATGTACGACGCAGCCACCGTAGATGGCGCAAGCCCATGGCAGCGTTTTAGATTTATTACCATACCCATGGTTAGCCCTACGACTTTCTTTTTGTTAGTCATTCAGCTCATTGGCGCTTTTCAGCTTTTTTCAGAGCCTTTTGTCATGACGGGTGGCGGGCCAGCCCAATCAAGCTTGTCAATCGTTATGTACATTTATCAAAATGCATTTGAGTTTGGTCGCATGGGTAAAGCGACGGCTATTGCTTGGATTTTGTTTGCTATTATTCTTGTCTTTACACTCATTCAGACTCGTCTACAAAAGCGTTGGGTTCACTATGAAACCGAATGAGGGAAAAAAAATGACTAAATCTTATAACTTAATGACTAAATATTATTACTTAGAGTGTCGATTAGTGTGTGATTCATCTGAAAGCTTCTTGTGACACGACGTAAACGCTGGAGCCATTTGCTGCTACATATATGCCTCATTATGGGGAGTTTGTTGATGCTTTTACCCTTTGTTTGGATGATAAGCACTTCCCTTAAAGAAGCAAGAGAGGTTTTTACCTTTCCACCTCAGTGGATTCCTTCTAAGTTCAACTGGTCAAACTATACAAAAGCGTTAACAGCTATGCCTTTTGGTAGGTTTTACCTTAATAGTTTTACTGTTGCTATGTCTACAACCTTAATAACCATTTTAACATCATCTTTGGCTGCCTTTGCTTTTGCAAGGCTAAAGTTTAAAGGACGAGACACGCTCTTTTTGGTTTACCTGACCACACTAATGATTCCTTTTACAGTCCTACTCATTCCAAACTTTATACTTGTTCGGTATTTAGGTTGGTACGACAGTTACGCTGCACTTATCTTTCCCCCTGCTTTTTCTGCTTTTGCAACTTTTTTATTGCGGCAACACTTTAAAGGTATTCCGATGGAGCTAGATAATGCAGCTCGTATAGATGGAGCATCCTCTTTTCGAATCTGGTGGCAAATCATTATGCCTAATAGTGGTGCGGCAATTGCAGCCTTAGCTATCTTTATTTTTCTAGGTAATTGGAATGAGTTCTTATGGCCATTAGTAGTTACTAATTCAGAAGGAATGCGAACCATACCCGTGGGCTTAAATTCATTTCAAGGTCAATTTGGTGTGAAATGGGAGCTACTTATGGCTGCAGCTGTTGTAGCTATGTTACCCGTACTCATTGTGTACATGTTTGCTCAAAAATGGTTTATAAAAGGAATTACGATTACAGGTATGGGTGGCAAATAACAAAGCTAAAAGTACGTTTGTAAGATACCTAAGCTTATTTATCCTTATACGCTCTGGGTTGCTTGATTTGCATTTAGTAATGCTGTAAAAGTAGCCCTCATCCAAATACTAGAACTACTGCAAATAATAAAATAACAGTTTATTTGAGTCTTCCCGCAAGAAAGTCTTGAACGCCTGCTGTTAGCTATGTTGGTTAGTGGCTATTCGCAAATAATGTTATTGCTTCATGACTGTATTTCAATCTTAGCTAAGCTACTCCATAAAAGCTTTGCAAAATACTGAGTTTGTTTATCTGTACGCTTTGCTAGGTATTTCTTAACACTCACTTAAAAGTCTTTAGCTATGAACAGTCCTGAACCACAGGAGCGTAGCGGCTATGAAGATCAGGACTCA
>CAZWJZ010000238.1:0-7243 GCA_964634665.1 uncultured bacterium
TATCATTGCCTGAGCGAAGTGCGTGGAAACGCGCTTGCTTCGTTCTTTGAGGGCTGGGCGCTGGTGACGGTGCCTGGCTACTCGGTGAGTGGTAGAGATGCTGCTTCCTTACCCGACCTACGCCAATGAAAGTAAATGCGAAAGGCAGCTTTGCGATGCAGAGTAGGCTTTCTGGAGGATTGAATTTTATGTTAATCGTTGTCAAATTTTATTGGGATGATCTGCTTCCTATAAGCACCAGCCACAAGGACTTCACGGAGTTTGTGTTACCGCAGGATTCACCGATTCGGGATGCCTACGAACACACCTTTGCTGTTCTTGGAGCGCGCGACGGGGTTTTCCCACAGTATCACCCCAAATTCCTCGAGTGGGATTCTTCAATCTTTGTTAGCGTGTTTGATCGTCTCTGGACAGGCGAAGAGCGCGACGCAAGCGTACTGTGCCAGCAAGCCCACGACCTGACCAACGCACTACTGCAATAGTAAATCTAGTTATCCATACAAGAGGCTGCTTATCTGCTAGTAGCCTCTTTGTTTTGAATGACGCTTTTGCCGTACTTTATAAAGTACCGTTTTTGTGATGGAAAAATAATCTTTATCAAAGAGCATTTTCATGGTCGTTGACTTGAAAAGAAGGAGACAAATGACGGAAATAGTACGGATTCACAAAGAGCAAAGATGATAAAGAAACCGAAAATATCAATTGGAAGTTGGGCCTTTTCCTTTGGCCCATTCGAGAAGAACCCTTGGTCATTCTCTAAACTGATCCGTTGGGCTGCCGATGCAGAATATGACGGTGTAGAAATCAACGGATTTCATCCGCATCCCCATCCAGACGTCTATGACACACCGGTTAAATGTCGTGAACTGAAGGCCGAATTAGACGGCCTCGGACTGGGCATTTCTGGCTATGCACCAGACTTTCGCATAGTTCCGCCGTCCGTCGTGCCCGTGAGTGACTACCTTGAAGTCGTCGATAAGTGTCTTGCCTTTTGCAACACTATGGACATTCGCATCCTGCGCGTTGACACTGTCAGCCCGCCGGATACCCTTAGTTTAGATGAATACAAAAGACGCTTTGAGCATCTGGCTCACACGTGGCGCACCGCTGCAGAAGCCTGTAAGCAAGCTGGCGTCTTGTTAGTATGGGAATTCGAGCCAGGTTTCTGGTTAAACAAACCCAGTGAAGTTAAAGCGATCGTCGAAGCAACCAATCATTCCAACTTCAAACTGTTGTTCGACACCAGCCACGCCTATATGGGCGCAGTTGTTGGCGCGCGTCAGACCGGTGAAAAAGAGACGCTGGCTGGTGGTGTAGCTGCTTACGCACAGATGGTTTCTGACCACATCGGACACTTCCATCTGATTGATTCGGATGGCTCTTTGCACGACAACGAAACCAGCTCACACACACCCTTTGGCGAGGGCCATATTGACTTCAAGGCTGTTTTGCAGACAATGCAACCCATCATCGAACCGATGGAATGGTGGTGTGTTGACTTCTGTTTCTGCCCTACGACTGAAGTAGACGGGCGCAAGGCGATGCCATTTATCCGAAATCTGTTTGCTGAATCAACATAGTGCTTTTAAAATATCCTTTATGGAGGTAAGACAAAATGGCAATGGTGCGCGCCAATGGAATCAACATCAATTACGAGGAACGTGGGCAAGGCGAACCACTCATTCTGATTATGGGACTGGGTGCAAATGGCGCTACGTGGGAACTCCACGCCCAAGCCTATGAAAAACACTTCCGCTGTATCCTGATGGACAATCGGGGGGCAGGTCTTTCGGACAAACCCCTCGGCCCCAATACAACCGCAATGATGGCAGACGACACCGCCGGTTTGATGGATGCCCTGGGCATCGAAAAAGCTCGAGTGGCTGGGATTTCCATGGGCGGCGCGATTGCCCAGAGCCTGGCCTTGCAACATCCGGGCAAAGTACAGCGCATGGTACTCGTGAGTACCTGGGCACGCTGTAACGCCTATGTAAAGATCGTCTTTAAACATTTCAAAAAAATGAGAGCAGCTGCGGACACAGGCGATTTTATGGAACTGTTGCAACTTTGGATTTTTGCCGCCGATCATACAGCGGCACATCTCGACGTGCTTCTACAGGGTCAGCAGGAAGCGCGTGAGAATCCAATCCCTATGCCGCAGCACGCCTTTAACGCCCAGTGTGACGCTTGTATTACCCACGATACACTTGACAGGTTGGATGCGATTAAGGTGCCGACACTCATAACTGTTGGCGATACTGACATCTTTACGCCTTTTGCTTTTTCCAAAGCCATTCACGACAGAATTTCGGCCTCGGAATTGTTGGTGCTGGAACGAACCGGCCACGCTCATCACTGGGAAAAGCTGGACGAATTCAACAGCAAGACAACTGCATTTTTGCAGGGAAACTAAACAGGAGTACGACGATGGGAACGATTCGCATTGGATGCCAAACCTATTCATGGCAGATGTCCGGTCAGAAGTATCTCGGCAAACTAGAGCACATCATTCAGATTACGGCGCAGGCGCAATATGCGGGACTCGAGCCTGAAACTCAATTTCTCGGACGGTTGTGGGATCCGGCCCTGATGCACCAAACTCTTGCCACAAATAATCTCAAACTGGCAGCGGTGACGCTTGTCGAGGACTGGCTGCATTCTGTAGAAACCGACGCTGAACGCGCGCACGCAGATAGGACTATCGAATTCTTGCAAAGCTTTCCCGGCACCATGCTGGTAATGGTACAGATGCCAGGCAAAGACCGGTCTAACCTCAGCGACCGCCAAGAGAATCTGCTCAAGTGCGTCAACGCTATTGCAAAGCGCGCACACAACCAGGGTATAGCTTGTAGCTATCACCCCAATTCACCAGGTGGTTCGGTTGTTCGCACAGAAGAAGATTATCACTTCTTCCTGAATGGGCTAGATCAAGCAGTGATTGGCTATACACCAGACGTTGGGCATATTGCCGCAGGTGGGATGGATCCACTGGCAATCATCCAGCGTTACCGGTCGCTGGTCAATCACGTTCACTACAAGGATATGACCAGAGATGGCGCGTGGGCGGCAATGGGTGACGGCGTGATTGACTTCCCCGACATCACTGCCTATCTCCGTGATTCCGGCTACGAGGGCTGGATCATCGTCGAAGACGAATGCCAACAGGCTGTGGATGAACCGGATGAAATCACACTAGAAGATGGTATTTACGTCAGAGATCAGCTTTTGCCATTTGTAACAAAATCATATAAACAACATCAAAAATAATAGAGGAGCTATCTGGTGGAAACCATGAAACGAGTCGTCGTTAAGGGCAAACAAGAAGCCGGCATTATGGAAGGCCCACGCCCCAAGGCTAAAGAGGATTGGGTGGTGGTGAAGATACACGCTGCGCCCATGTGTACGGAGTACAAGGCTTTCGCCGCCGGCGAAAATCACAACCATTTTGGCCATGAGGCGGCTGGAGAAGTGGTTGAGGTTGCACAGCCAGGCAAGGTCAAAGTGGGAGATCGTGTCGTGGTGATGCCACAGAATGCGTGTGGGAAATGCAGCTATTGTTTAGAAGGCGAATATATCCATTGCCAGAACCTTGTGGATTTCTCCGCCTTTCACGGATCCAGAGATGGCAGCGCAACCATGGCGCAATACCTAGTCAAGCAAGATTGGATGCTCGTTCCCATTCCCGAAGGCGTCTCTTATGACCATGCTAGCATGGCGTGCTGTGGGCTTGGCCCCACCTTTGGCGCTTTTCAGCAAATGCAGGTCGATCGCTATGACACAGTATTGATCACCGGCTTGGGGGCTGTGGGTCTGGGTGGCATCGTGAACGCCCATTATCGGGGCGCACGGGTAATCGGCGTGGAATCTAACAAATGGCGAGCACAACGTGCCCTAGAACTGGGCGCGGAGGCGGTGATAAATCCGACCGATACAGATGCTCTGCAACAGATCCTTGCACTCACCAAGGATGGTCGTGGGGTAGACAAGGCCGCGGATTGTTCAGGTGTTGTCACTGCGCATCGCCTGTGCATCGACGCTACACGGCGCAAAGGGCAGGTTTCCTTCATTGGTGAATCCAGTGCTGACACCCCTCTGCGCATCAGTCCGGATATGATTCGCAAGGGGCTGGTGCTGATTGGCAGGTGGCACTACAATCTAGCTGACACCCATCGAATGATGGCGATGATTGTTGACCTAGGGCCTAAACTAGACCACCTCATCAGCCATACCTTTCCCATCGATCAGATTCAGCACGCCTGGACAACGCAGCTTTCAGGCGAGTGTGCGAAAGTTATCTTAAAGCCTTGGGCATAAGCGGAAAATTACCCTAGCGAATCTATAAGGAGATTAGAAAATGAGACTAGGCGGACCAGTTTTTAATACATCTGAAGATCCACAAGTGCTGGTGAATGCGCACCGCAAACACGGATTCTCGGCGGCCTATATGGGGCGCATTGATGACAAAGTGAAGCGCGATGAGTTATGTGCAGCGTACGCAGAAGCGAACATTCAGGTCGCGGAGTTTGGCGCTTACGGAATTAACATCCTGGAAATCGACCCTGCCCTGCGCCAAAAGAACATTGACGAAATCTGCAACCGGCTGGCCTATGCCGACGAGACAGGGGTGCGCTGTTGTGTGATTCATGGCGGCTCCTACCAGACCGGCGGTTGGGGCCAGCCAAACCCGGAAAACTTTAGCCAACGTGCTTTTGAAGATACGGTGAAGGCTGTGCAGATGATTGTGGATCAGGTGCAGCCCACCCGAACAAAACTCGTTATGGAAACCGAAAAATATGTCTTCCCAGATGACCCCGATATTTATCTGCGTCTGATTAAGGCAATTGGGCGCACCGGTTTTGGCGTGCATCTAGACCCGATCAATATTGTTTCCAACCCCAAGCTTCTGTATGCCAACGGTGCCTTCGTGAAAGAGTGCTTTGCCAAACTTGGCCCACATATTGTCAGTTGCCATTCCAAGGACGTTATCACAGCTGAAAAGTACCCCTACCATATCGGCGAGACCTATTCAGGCAACGGCTTGCTTGACTATGGCGTTTACTTGACCGAACTGGCCCAGTTAGATAAGGATATTCCGTTGATGATTGAGCACCTGAACGCAGAACAACTGCCACTGGCACGCGATTTCCTTTTGCAGAAAGCTGAAGAGGTCGGTGTCTCGTTTGTTAAGCCTGCGATTTAGAATCTTGTTATAAAGGAGTATGCGATGAAGATTGGAATCAGTGCTTGGGTGTGGATCGCACCTGTAACCACAAGTAGCTTTGTTGAACTCGTACCGAAAATTGCACAGATGGGATTCGATTGGATTGAGGTTCCTATCGACGGAATTCACGATCTTGATTATGAATACGCTGGGAAAGTCATTGCCGAGCACGGCTTGGGCTGCAATGTATGTGTGGTGATTGGCCCAGATCGAGACCTGATCCACCCAGATAGGTCCATCCGAGAAAACGCGGCCGCCATTGCATTGAGGCAGTGCGTGCACTCGGCGGAACCAGCGTGGGCGGTCCACTCTATTCGGCTGTTGGGCGACTCTGGCAGCAGTCAGCGGAGGAACGTGCGAGGGATATCGACCTGCTAGTTGAGCAGCTTCGTTCACTGTCTGCCTATGCAGAAGAGAGAGGGACCGTACTGTGTGTGGAGCCGCTGAATCGTTTTGAAACCAGTTTCTTAAATTTGACATCCCAATGCGTGGATGTTGTTGATCGGGTGGACAGCTCTGCATGCAAAATCCTTTTGGACACCTTCCACATGAACATCGAAGAAAAGTCACTCGGAGATGCCATCCGACTGGCCGGGAATCGGCTGGGCCACTTTCACGCTTGTGGCAATGACCGAGGTGCTCCAAGTCCAGGCAACATCCGCTGGAATGAGGTTGTCGGGGCTCTGCGTGATGTCGGCTATGACGGCCCGCTGGTGATCGAATCATTCACCAGTCAAATCAAGACAATCGCACGCGCGGCCGCGGTCTGGCGGCCCTTTGAAACCTCCCAGGATGAATTGGGGCGCAAAGGACTTGAATTTCTACGTCGACTGACTTGAAAATGCGCCAACGCTGATATGGACTTGGTTGGCGAAGTCTCAGCGGGTATAGAAAAGGCTGGTTTTAGGTTAAATAATAGGGAATGTTAAAACCAAAACCCCAAGGAGAGATACCCGAAGTAACCGCACGAGTAGCTAAAGCAGCGTTTCCTAAAGGCAATACCATCATGCGTTTAAGAGATAACTTTGACGGTTTGTTTAAGGATGAAGACTTTAGTGATCTTTATCCAGATTTAGGCCAACCAGCTTTATCGCCTTGGCGTTTAGGGATGATAACGTTGATGTAGTTCATGGAAAACCTAACCGATAGACAAGCTGCTAATGCAGTTAGGTTAGCCTAAACCGTCACGGTCGCAAGGAAAGTCGCCCTTCCTCGCGCCGCTGCTAAACCGTGCATGCGAGGTTACCCGCACACGGCTTGTCAAAACATTAGCACCTATCATGAGCACCTCAAGGTCTGAGGCTTGGTAACTGCCTTGTTGGAGTGGGGAGCAAAGTCCCAGCTTTCAGTCGGACAAACCACTGTCTAAAGCCTTCACGCCTTAAAAACCGTTACCTGCTAATATCCTGTGTCCACGTCAGCCTATCCTTTGCATTACCAAGAGCATTTGCTTCTTGGACAATCCCAACCCAACACAGCATGCGGTTTGGGTACCTGCTCAACTAAAGAAAAATGAAAAGCTTAAGTTGAGAGCTGTACTGGGTTTACTTCGTTCCCTGTAAGCATTGTTTGTGACCTTAGCTCGACTTTGCACATTAAGAAGCATAAGCAAGGGTATCCACAAAGTGAATCAAAAGATGCTTTGGGATTTTAATAAGGTGATGGTCGCTAGAAGACCTATTAAAAAGTTCTGAGCTGTTCCACAGTTGTTTTCTAAGGATAGCTAATGCATCTGAGAAAGTAGGGGTTGATTTGGAATACCAAGCGGTAGAACGAGGTAAAAAAGCTTGCTGTTCAAAAAGCTCATGTGCTGCTAGGGTGACAATAGAAAAGAGTCCAAAAAGAATGGGAGTAGTGCGACGAATAGCAAGGTCTGACCATTGTCTTTGGGTTTCAATTCCTAAATGAAGTCGTGCTTCTTGAAAGGTCACCTCTAAACGCCAGCGCAGCACAAAGGTTTCAATGACTTGACTAGGGTCAAACTCAAGATCTGTTGATAGCAGGGCTTGGGGTTTGAACTGT
>CAZWJZ010000239.1:0-7214 GCA_964634665.1 uncultured bacterium
ATAGATGGTGGGGAATCTACAATAATTACGTCATAGTTGGGTCGAACCGCTAACAGAGCTTTACTTAATAACTTCATATTTTCAGAAGAAGCGTCAAGTTCTACAGCAGCACCAGAAAGATCTGATGAGGCTGGTAGCACAAATAGATTTTCCACGCTTGTCGCAGTGATTGTCTTTCGGGCAGAAACATCTCCAATTAGTACATCATAGATGGTATTTTCTGGTTTTGAGACACCTACACCGCTACTTGCATTCGCTTGTGGGTCTAAGTCTACAAGCAAAACCCTTCTCTTAGCTGCCAGTGCTGCGGCTAGATTTATCGCTGTGGTAGTTTTTCCTACTCCACCTTTTTGATTTATTACACTTATGGTAGGCAACGCAGTCCTCCTGATAAAGAAACTGCTACAAGACTACCATGTGAGGATAGCCCTTTTGTTTCTCTAACAGCTATTTCTTCACCATAAGATTGTTTTAAACTTTCAACTTCTGAAGCCCAATCATCAGTACCTTTTCTTGACACTATTGTTATATTTGCAGCATGAACTGTCCGTGTTAAGGTATAGACTTCGTGAAATGGTGCCACAGCTTGTGCAGTGATCACGCTAACCTTTGGCTGACTTAAGATTCGTATATCTTCTGAATGAACGCTACAGTTTTTTAACTCGAGTTGTGAGATAACAATTTTTAAAAAAGCAACTCTTCTTTGCCTGCGTTCAACCAGATGAATATTTCTTTCAGCTAATGCTATGGCCATAATTATTGCAGGTAGACCAATACCGCTACCCAGATCAATTATTTCTTCAGTTTTTGGCAGGCTGTTAATAAAATTTACATAGGATTTTGCATCTTCTATTTTCTGGTCTAAAGACTCAAGTCCTTTATTAGATATAAGATCGAGCGTCTTATGGTACTTGAATATTAGCTGTTTATATTCAAGTATAAGATCTTCAGAGAGTTTCACGTGAAACACTTTTAAATAGAACTACGAAATCGATGTTTCACGTGAAACAAAATTCTGTTTTTCATTTCTATTTTTTGCCCGCCGACTTTTTCCTTTGACATAAACCAAAAGAGCAGTAACATCGCTGTCTCTAACTCCCCTAAGTCTTTGAGCTGTACCTAACGTTAAAGGTTCAAAGCGCCTTAAATCTTGAAGACCTTCTGATGATAAGCCTGAAACCATAGCAAAATCCAGTCCTTTCAAACTCAAGGACTCCGTTTCTTTTCTGGCTTCAATTTCTTTTTGGCTTCTTAGAATATAGGCCTCATATTTAATGAGCGTTTCGACTTTTCGTTTTTCTTCTAATGTTAAAGGCAACGATGAAGAACCAATAAGATTAACCACATCCTCATATTTTAGCTCTGGCCGACAGAGAAGCTTTGCAGCCGTATTTCCTTCGAATCTAGTTGTTTCGAATCTTCTCACCTCAGAAAACACTCGAGTTTTACTTTCGTCAACCTCCGCTAATTCAGATTCTGAAATCAACCCCCATTGTTTAGCAATAGAGGAGAGACGGTCTTTAGCATTATCTTGCCTATGTAATAGCCTGTATTCATTTCTAGAAGTTAACATTCGGTAGGGTTCATCTATTCCCCATCTCACCAAATCATCAAGCAAAACACCCATATAAGCTTGATCTCTTGCTAAAAAAACTTGATCTTTATTATCAACAAATCGCGCCGCATTTACCCCCGCAATAAGCCCTTGGGCTGCCGCTTCTTCATAACCACTTGTGCCATTAATTTGTCCTGCACTAAATAATCCAGCACATCTTTTAGACATTAGAGTAAGAGAGAGTTCAGTTGGATCAATAGCATCGTATTCAACAGCATAAGCGTAACGTTGTATAACTGCATTCTTAAAACCAGGTAGCGTTCTTATCATATCATCTTGCAAATAAGGAGGCAAAGAACTCGAAAATCCTTGCAAATAGACTTCGCTCGTTTCTATGCCATCTGGCTCTACAAATAGCAAATGTCGATCTTTATCTGAAAAACGCACAACCTTATCCTCTATTGACGGGCAATATCTGGGTCCCCGACCATTAATTTCACCACCATACATAGCAGAGTGCTGCAAATTAGCGTTTATTAAGTCATGTGTTTCAGATGTTGTGTGGGTTAACCATGTCGGGCTGTGTGAAACTCTTAGACCAGGACGCCCCGTAAAACTTGAAGCAGGATTATCTGCAGGAACTTCGTCTAGAACAGAAAAATCAACAGAATCACTTCGAATTCTTGGTGGTGTACCCGTTTTAAACCGAAGTAACTTGTGGCCTGACTCGCTTATACTTTTCGATAGATACCTAGCAGGCGCTTCGCCTTGCCGACCTGCTTCTCTTTGTTGCTTACCATACCAAACAACAGCTTTTAGAAACGTTCCCGTGCATAGAATTACTGTCTTAGACGAAACTTCTCGCCCATCAGTTAATTGGAGACCTTTTATGGAATTATTTTTAATAAGTAAAGAAGAAACCTCTGCCCTCACTATATGAATGTTCGTTATAGACTCAATTAGGTTCTTTGCAGCTGTCTGATAACCATCACGCTCATTTTGTACCCTTAAGGATTGAACCGCGGGTCCTTTACTTGCATTTAGGGTTCTAGCATGAATAGCTGTTTCATCTGCAAGCCTACCCATAACACCGCCCAATGCATTTATTTCGAACACCATTTGCGATTTTCCAGGACCACCAATCGCTGGGTTACAAGGCATAAGACCAATTTTGTCTGGGTTAGGCAAGATCATAGCGACCTTAGCACCTAACTTGGCAGCAGCATGAGCAGCCTCTATACCAGCATGCCCACCACCAACAACAACAACATCAAAATTCATATAAACTCCAAGAAAAACTTGACCAGCACATTAAAACTAAGCATATGCAAAGCCCTACCAAAATACAACTATAGCAAATATTTCAGACTTATCCACAGGCTAGGTGAAAATTTGTTACACTATCCTTCTGTTAATTTGATGACTAGGAGCCAAAACCTAACTATGAGCACACAAGCAGACGCAATTTGGGAAGATCTTCTACGCTATGTAGAAATGCAAATTCCCGAAGTTCAATACCGAACTTGGTTTAAGCAAGTTAAAGCTTTAGGTATTGACAACGGTGTATTCATGATTGGTGTTCCACACTCTTTTGCAAAAGACTGGTTCAAAAACCATTACAGTAAAGTCTTAGAACAAGGACTAAGTGAATTAGGCGCCTCATCACCAAGAGTAGGCTTTGAAGTTGTTGCTTTTCAGCAAACAGAACAACAAGATATTTTTAGTACAGTAGCTTCACAACAAGATGAAGACTTAAGAAGACAAAAAGCACCCACCCTCAACCCAAAATACGTTTTTTCAAACTTTGTTGTTGGAACTAACAATAATTTGTCACATGCAGCAGCTTTTGCGGTAGCAGAAGCACCAGGAAGGGCTTACAACCCCTTATTCCTTTATGGTGATGCCGGGCTAGGTAAAACACATTTAATGCACGCTGTGGGCCACTCAGTTGCAGAACGCTTCCCCAACTTGCAAATAGAGTACGTAACCACAGAAACCTTTACAAATGACCTTATTAATGGCATTCGAGAAGACAAAATGGCAGCCTTTAGAGACCGCTACCGTTCTGTAGATTTACTATTAGTTGATGATGTGCAGTTTATTGCGGGCAAAGAAAGAACCCAAGACGAGTTTTTTCATACCTTTAACTCGCTCTATGAGTCAGGTAAACAGATTATTTTATCTTCAGATCGTCCTCCTAAAGACATACCCACCCTAGACAACCGTATTAGAAGTCGCTTTGAATGGGGTTTAATAACAGATATTCATGCTCCAGAGTTTGAAACCCGCATTGCCATTTTAAAAATGAATGCCGAATATAGAGGTGTAAAGATACCTAGCGAAGTTACCGATTACATCGCTAAACAAATCACCTCAAACATACGTGAATTAGAAGGCGCTTTAATGCGGGTCATTGTTTACGCCAGCATGAATCAAGCCGAAATAACCAAGCAAACAGCGGCTAAAGCCTTGTCAGATGTCTTTACAGCTAGTGAGCTCAATCTCACTATGGAAGACATACTAAAAGCAACAGCCAAAAGTTACGATGTTGAAGTAAGTGACTTACTCTCAAAAGGAAGACGCGCCGAACTTGTGACACCAAGACAAATTGCCATGTACTTAATGCGTGAATTAACACCCCACTCTTACCCAGAAATAGGTCAATTTTTTACAGGACGCGACCACTCAACCGTCATGTACGCCGTACAAAAAGTGACCGAAAATATAGAAAAAGACAAAGACCTAGAAAACAAAATAAGAGACATACAAGAGCAACTTGTCTAAGCAAAAAACCTGCAAACATTTAGCACAAAACAAGGCAGAAGATGCTGCTATTTTAAGATCTCAGATAGCTGAAAAGCTTATGACTTTTCAGGTATTTTTAAACATAAAAAATACTTCACTTAATCTTTATAAGGTTATTTTAGTGACAAAATAAGGTCTAAAAAATCAGCCAGTTTAAAGCTTTAAAAAGCCTTAAGAATTAACCCAAAAATACTAAAAAACACTCGAGCTTATCTCCAAATTTCTAAACAATTCTGCTAATTTTTAATGTCCCCAAGACTGGAAAAAGCATAAAATATGGACTTAATTTTCTCGTTAAAGTAGTCCCTAAAAACCCTGATTTAAAACTCGAGTTTTAAATCATTTTATTGTCTCTGAAGTATCCTTTTTGTGCTTAAAAATCATTAGTACATGACGCCAATAATTCGTATTTGGTATCTAAATAAAGGTAAAATAAGGTTAGATATGAGGCATTTTTAGCATGTGGATAACAATGTGGATAAGCTGTGGATAAGCTGTGGATGACAATGTGGATAACTCAGCCATTAACAGGCCCTGTGGATAGCTGTGGATAAGTTGCTAAGTTATCCACATGTAAAGTCGATTTATCCACAGAATTATCAACAGGCTGTTTTGCGTCACAGACAACAAAAACTACGGTTTTCCACAGTTTCCACAGGCCCTACTATATATAGAGGGTTTCCTTAAAACTAATTTAGATTCCTAAAACCGATAGACTAACAATTAAGGAGAAAAGCAATGAAAGTACATGTTCCAAAGAAATATTTGGCTGACGCTTTAAGTCATGTTGAAAGAATAATTCCGAATAGAAGTAGTAATCCAAGCTTAAGTCTTTTAAGGTTAGATCTAAGCGAAAAACACTTAACTTTAAGTGGTAGCAATATGGATATTGATATGCAAGCAAGACTTTCAGCAGACACAGAAAGTGAAGGAAGTTTTTCTTTACCTGCTAGTGTTTTTAGTCAGGTCATAAAATCGCTTCCAGGTGAACTGGTTGAACTTTCTTTTTCAGATACAGAATTAGATATTGCTTCTGGCACTTACGGTACAAAACTGCAGCTTGCAAATACTACTAGTGTTAGCCCTCTTGATTTTCCTGAAACGTATGATGGTGTTATTGACGCAGGGCATTTTTCTAAAGCTTTATCTCATGTTAGATACGCTGCTGCTGTTGCAGAATATCAAGCTATATTTCGTGGAGTTAAAGTTGAGTTTAACAATGACAAAACGCGAGCTGTGGCGACAGATGGTTTTAGATTGGCTTATTACAATTTACCTATAGTGAGTGGTGTTTCTGGTGATGTTGTGTTACCAGCCAAAAGTGTTGATGAACTCACTAAGCTTCTGTCTGATGGAGATACCCATATTTCACTAGCGAATAATCAACTATCTGTAAAAAATGGTTCGTTTAAAGCAAATATTAAACTTATGGAAGGTAGCTTTCCTGATTATGAGCGGGTTATACCTTCAAGTTTTCCGGTGTCCATTAGTTTAGATGCTGATGTTCTTAAAGAAGCTGTTTCACGCGTTGCGGTTATGGCAGATAAAACGGCAAATAACAGGGTTGATTTCTTTATCCAGGGCGGTAACCTACAAATCACTGCTGAAGGCAGTTACGGGCGCTCTCAAGAGGCAATAGAGGTATCTCAAGAGGGAGATGACCCCGAGATTGCGCTTGCTTACAATGCAAAGTACTTGGTTGATGCTTTAAACCCTGTATCAGGTGACTTAAGATTATCTTTTTCAGGAACGACAAGCCCGAGTGTTATGTCAAGTTTTAAAGACCCAAATTATCTAGCAATGGTTGTACCGTTAAGAACTAGTTAATAGATTTTTTTCGTCTCTGACAGGGAAAATAAAAATACTTATCCACAAAAGTTATAGACAGCTGTGGATAAGTATTTTGCTATATAAACTACTTACATGTAGATGAGTAATGTGCATAACTTGTTTAAAATAAATATTCGATTCAATTTTTTAAGGTAAATACGTCGAACTAGGCAAAAATTTGGTAAAAAGCACTATGAACCTAGTAGAAAAACTCTTAGAAACCAAAGGCATAGGCATAGACAACCCCTCAGCAAACTCGAGCTTTACTCTAGCTGAAGCGTATAAAGTCTCGCATGAGCTTAATAAAGCTCAAAGGGTTCAGGGTAAAACACTAGCAGGGCGAAAAATAGGCATTAGTAACCGTGCAGCGTGGCAAAACCTTGGTTTAACAGATATTGTTTGGGGATATATCTACACAGATACCGTTATGCAAGCCAGTGATAATCATTTCAGTCTTTCACTAGCTAACTACCAACAACCCAAGCTCGAGCCTGAAATAGTGTTTGGCTTAAAAGCCCCTTTGTCTAAAAATTCTAGAAATGCAGCTGAGCTTTTAGAGAGTGTTGAGTGGATGGCACTTGGTTTTGAAGTGGTGCAATGCCCTTATCCTGATTGGAACTTTAAGCCTGCTGATCTTGTGGCTACCTTTGGCTTTCATGGGGCTTTAATTATGGGCGATAGGGTAGAGGTGACAGCAGATATAGCTGACGCCTTGGTATCTTGCCAAGCAAGCTTAAAACGAGACTCAGAGACCATTGAAACAGGTGCGGGTACAAATGTTGTAGATAGCCCAGCTATTGCTTTAGGCCATTTAGCAGATTTGGTTTATGCTGACTCAAACGCTTTAGCTATAGGCAACACAGAAATCATAACAACAGGTACACTAACAGCCGCACCCAGCATAAAATCAGGGGAGACCTACACTGCAACAGTTACCGGTTTAGGGTTGCCAAAATTACGTTTAGAGTTAACTTAGTGACCGTACAGAAATTACTTCCCTGAATCAAGGCGAGGGCGAATGGTG
>CAZWJZ010000240.1:0-7166 GCA_964634665.1 uncultured bacterium
AGGTGAGATAGGTATAGCTCGAGCTTTTTCTAGTAAGTTGGGTAATCCAAGGGCAGCTTCGAGTTTAGGAAAGGCGAAGCTTTTATTTGGAATGGCGAGTGCATTGACAAAATGCTCTTGGAAGCGGGGCTCAATTGCAGTTTCGATTTTTTCAATACTACGAACCGTTTCTTCTATGCTTAAGCGGGCTTTTTTGCTTAACAGGGCTTGTAATGCACCGTCCCCAGCGGCATTCCCAATAGAGCTGACCTTAGCTAAATCACAATCAGGAATAAAGCCAAGAATGAGCGCGTACTTGGTATCTATGTGACTACCAAAGGCACCTGCCAAGGCAATACGGTCAATTTGCGTAACGTGAAGGTGTTCCATAAGAAGTTGAATGCCTGCAAAAAGTGCGCCTTTGGCTAGCTGTATGGCGCGTACATCTTGCTGCGTAACGCTAATACGAACATCCCCTTTTGCTTGATTGCCTTCAAGTACTAAGTATTCATAAGTAGCATCTTTTTTGATGATACGCGGATGTTGAATGCTGCCATTAATACTGCCATCAGGACGAATAATATCTGCCAGAAACATTTCGCCTAAAACTTCAATGATACCACTACCGCAAATACCGCTAATAGGTAAAGACGCAGTTGCATCTTTAAACGCAGGATCATCTGACCATAAGTCACAGCCAATAACTTTAAAGCGAGGCTCTAAGCTAACAGGGTCAATACGAACACGCTCGAGTGCGCCAGCAGCAGCTCGTTGACCACTACTTATTTGGGCGCCTTCTAAAGCTGGTCCTGTGGGACTCGAGCAGGCAGCGAGTTTATGTTTGTTACCAAGTACAATTTCAGCGTTGGTGCCTATGTCTACCAGTAAGGTCATTTCTTCAGCAAGGTTGGGTGCTTCTGATAAAACAACGCCTGCCGTGTCAGCTCCCACATGCCCCGCTATGCAAGGCAAAATATAGGCTTTAGCACCAGTGTGAAGCTGCAAATCTAAATCTTTGGCCCTTAGCGTCATGGCTTGGTCTGTGGCTAAGGCAAACGGTGCTCCGCCTAGTTCTATGGGGTTAATGCCTAATAAAAGATGATGCATGACAGGATTGGCAACAAAACTAATTTCAAGAATATCGCTAGCTTTAATGCCAGCGTCTTTAGCAACTGTTTTTGCAAGGGTGTTTAAAGCTTCACGGACAACTGTTGTCATTTCTTTATCGCCATTAGGATTCATCATGACGTAAGACACACGACTCATAAGGTCTTCACCAAACCGAATTTGAGGATTCATAAGCCCAGCAGATGCTAAGACTTTGCCATCTGTTAGATTTGTTAAATGCGCAGCAATGGTTGTCGAGCCAATATCTACTGCCATGCCGTAAACATCGGTACGCAAACTAGGGTAAAGCGCTATGATCTCCTGAGCATCATAAATAACCGCAGTCACTTTCCAATTGCCTTCACGCAAGGTGGCTTGTAAGCTACTCAGTAAAGAGAAATCAACAGTCAAATGTTCAAAGCCCCATTGCTCACGCAAGGCATCTTGCAGACGGGTCAAGTCACCCTTAGGGTTATGCATATCCGCTTCTACAACTTCAACATAAAAAAGCCTTACGACAGGATCAAGCTCGAGTTTTTTGGTACTTGCTGCTTTGCGGACAACTTGTTTGTGTACTTGGCTTTCAGGTGGAACATCTATTACAAGGTCACCCTGTATGGCGCAGTGACAACTTAAGCGACGGTCTGCTTTTAGACCTTTGCGGGCGTCAAAGCGTTTTTCTGGCTCGCTGAGTTCGCCTAGGCTGCTTGCTTTTGAAACAATAGCAAATTTGGGAAAGTCACCCTCGCCTATGCTTACTTGGCAACGCCCACAAATGCCACGCCCACCACAAACGCTATCAACGTCAACGCCAAGGGAGCGCGAAGCCGCAAGTAAGTTTGTGCCTTCAGCAAACGTTCCGCGTTTACCTGAAGGGGTGAAAATAACAGTGTGCTGCTTGCTGCTCAGTTCAGCCACAAAGGTTCCTTAAGCGGCTCAACAATAAAAGCTCTAGCTCTCTTAAAGGGCAAGTGCCGTGCATTACTCTCTTCTTCTCCGTCTTTCACCACGACCACCACGTGCGCCTGCTTCCCCTTCAGGACTAGGCTCGCGGTAAGTTTTGATCCAATTCATACATTGCGGGTCGGTGCCCATCATAACATTAGCAGCCATAACTGACTGCATGACTTCAGGATGCAAAGGACTTGTAATGGCACTTGTCATGCCTGAGGCAATCGCCATGCTTAAAAAAGCGCCATTTAAGCCTTGCCTGTTAGGCAATCCAAAACTTACGTTACTTGCCCCACAAGTGGTATTAACATCAAGCTCTTCTTTTAAACGGCGTAGCAACTTAAAGACCTGCTGACCTGCGGTGCCCATAGCACCAATGGGCATAACCAGCGGATCAACCACAATATCGGTATGAGGAATACCGTAATCAGCAGCGCGATTAACTATTTTTTTAGCAACTTCAAATCTCACATCAGGATCTTCAGAAATGCCTGTTTCGTCGTTAGAAATAGCAACAACAGCAGCGCCGTATTTGGCAATGAGCGGCAACACCCGCTCTAAATTTTCATCTTCACCGGTTACACTGTTAACCAGAGCTTTGCCTTTATAAACAGCTAAACCAGCTTCCAAAGCCTCAATAATTGAAGAATCAATAGCCAAAGGAACATCTACTAAAGATTGCACTAGTTGAATAGTTTCAGCCAAAATTTTAGGTTCATCAGCTAAAGGAATACCGGCATTTACATCAAGCATCTGAGCACCTGCTGCAACTTGCGCGAGGGCATCCTTTTCAACACGACTGTAATCGCCATTTTTCATTTCTTCAGCCAGCTTTTTACGGCCTGTGGGGTTAATGCGTTCACCAATAATGACAAAAGGGCGATTAAAACCGATAACAACTTCTTGTTTGTGAGAACTAATGACAGTATCACTCATGATATGTTTGTAAGCATTTCAGCAGACTAGCCTAAGAGCTAAAGCAGAAAGCTATCCTTTCTTAAACAGCCTTCACGTTAGCAGCAACGCCTTGGGCTTTAATAAGCTCACGTAAAGCTTCCTTGCTAAATTTTGCTTCAAGCTCTTCAGCCAAAGTTGTTGCCTCGACCTCTAAACTGTTCTCACCACAAGCTCGAGTTTCTTTACGCCAATGTGACATGTAGTCTTCACTATCTGTTTCACCACTAATCATGGCGGCAGCGTCAACTGCTTTTATAAAACGGTCACTTAAAGGCACACTATGGCGATTTCTACCTGCTTGGGCAATAACTTGAGTAGGGATATCTTTCCAGTAAACAACAGTTAATTTGCTAGGCATGACTTAACGTACCCTTTCAGTTAAAGAGGATTGGGGTGGCTCGCTAAGCATCTGTAAAGAAGAAGCAAGCTGACCAAAACCAGTATAACGAAGTTCAAACTCGAGCCCCAGTCTTTTAGCTGCGGCTTTGGCTCGTTCAAGCAGCTCAGGGTTGTTGTTTTGTGCTAAATAGATGAGGCGTTTGTAGTGAGCAAAGTACATTTCTTGTAATTCTGGGTATTTGTTTATGCCCATGCCTTCTAAAATGAGGGCGTCAAAGTGTCTGGCTAGAAAGTCAGTTAAATAAAAGGTGCCCAACTCTTCATCTTGTAATTGCTTAAAAATATCGGCTGTTGCGTAGAACTCATAGCAGTGTGCCCCGGGTAAGCGGGTGACACCGTAACGCTCTATAAGGCTGTCAAGTTGACCGCCGGTACCGCAGTCAGCAAAGGCAATGAATACCTCATGCCCTTGGCTTTGAGCTTCTATGATTTTCTCTTCAACTTTTTTAGGAATTTGTTCAGGGTGGTTATGAATACTAGCAGGAATGCAGCGTAAATCAAAGTTCCAATGGTTTAGCTTTTGAAGGGCAATAATTTCTTTTGCAAGTGCGCCGCAAGCAATAACAACCATAGCTTAACCCTCGGTATTTCCTACGGATTGAGGGTCGTGTCTCGTATGATGCAACACGCTTTCACTATCCGCAACAAAAGATGAATAAGTATGCCACGAGCTAAGCTAACTGTCAATCATAAATAGGTATCAAAAAAGTCAAAAATCTAGCTAGCTCAAACCCTAACAGAGACGAGCTAGCCAAAAAACTAGAGTCTAAAACAGTGCAACACTTAAAAACTAAACTCGAGCGTTTAACAAAGTCACTTTATCGGTCTTTTCCCAAGGAAATTCTGAGCGTCCAAAATGCCCGTAACTACTGGTTGCTGTGTAAATGGGTTTACGTAAATCCAGTTGATCAATAATGGCTGCAGGACGGGCATCAAATACAGCGTTAACAAGCTTACTTAAAGCGCTGTCAGACATACTACCTGTACCAAAACTATCGATATACATACCCACAGGTCTGGCTACACCAATGGCGTAAGCAAGTTGAACTTGACAACGCTCCGCTAAACCAGAAGCAACGATATTTTTAGCAATGTACCTAGCAAAATAAGCGCCACTGCGATCAACCTTAGTTGGGTCTTTACCACTAAA
Organism: uncultured bacterium; assembly: GCA_964634665.1. Lineage (GTDB taxonomy): Bacteria > Deinococcota > Deinococci > Deinococcales > Trueperaceae > JAHEBB01. The sequence continues at coordinate 4,544 of CAZWJZ010000240.1, forward strand.
TGCACCCCCACCATGCGGCACCGCACCCCCATAAGTATCCACAATGATTTTGCGACCGGTAAGCCCAACATCACCTTGAGGCCCACCAATCACAAAACGACCTGTCGGGTTAATGAAAAATTCAGTTTCATCACTAAGCATAGAAGCGGGTATAACCTGCTCAATAACATGCTTTTTAACCTCAGCACGAAGGGTAGCTAAATCAATTTCCTCATCATGCTGTGTAGAGACCACTACAGCTTTAACAAACAAGGGAGTTAAGCCATCATAAGCAATAGTGACTTGGGCTTTACCGTCAGGCCTTAAGTAAGACAGAAGTTCTTGCTTACGCACCTCAGCCAAACGCTTTGTTAAGCGGTGCGCCAAAGAAATAGGTAAAGGCATAAGCTCAGCTGTTTCGTTACTTGCATAACCAAACATAAGCCCCTGATCACCAGCCCCTACAAGATCATACTTATCGCCCGAAGATGACTCAGCAGCAGCGTTAACACCCATAGCAATATCAGGTGACTGCTCATTAATAGCAACCAGAACAGCACTATAGTCAGCATCAAAACCAAAGATGCTCTTGGTGTAGCCAACCTCACGAACGGCGTTACGCACAATAGCCTGAACATCAACATAACCATCACAAGTAATTTCACCCGAAATAAGTGCTAAACCCTTAGCTAGCATGGTTTCACAAGCAACTCGAGCCATGGGGTCAAGTGCTAAAAGGGCATCTAAAACACTGTCACTAATACGGTCAGCTAATTTATCAGGATGACCTTCAGTCACAGATTCAGCGCTAATGAGTTTCATAGTTCTCCTAAGTTTAGGAAGTAAAAGCTAAACATTCTTAAGCTTAAGCCTACAAGATGACAGCCTTAAACAATGTTGGATTCATTGCCATTAAGGTCTTAGGCTAAAAGCAAATAAGAGTAGTTTAACAAGCCTAGCTAAGCCTCTAACGATATACTCTTTTATATGCAAGACAGCACGATAAGCCAGATAAGCTACCTTCACGCAAATACAAGCCATGCAAAACAACTGCATGACCTACAAACAGAAATTTACGCAGAACAAACATGGTTCGTAGGTAACGAAGCAGCAAGCATGGCTAAAATAGAAGCGCGCATACGCTTTTTAGATTCCAGCACATCCCTTTACCTCATAGCAAAAAAGCAAACCAAAATTTGTGCATGGCTCGAGCTTCATAAACTTAGGTTTGAAAAAATGAATCATGTGGCTAACTTTACGCTTGCCGTAAGTAAGCACTGCCGGCAGCAAGGCATAGCAAGTCAGCTTTTAACTGAAGCCTTTGACTGGGCCTGTAAGCACAATGTAAGCAAGCTAAGTTTAAACGTGCGTGCGCAAAACCAAGCTGCAATCAACTTATATGAGAAATTAGGCTTTGAACTTGAAGGCAGAGAAAAACAGCAAATTAAAACCCAAAATGGCTTTGAAGACAATCTACTCATGGCAAAATTCTTAAGGACAAGCGTATGACTAAACCCAAAGTAGGTCTTTTTGTAGATACTCAAAATCTTTATTACTCAGCAAAAAACAGCCCAGCAGGACAAGTTGATTACGCAAACTTACTCGAGCTTGCCACTAAAGATAGAAGCTTGCATCAGGCTAGTGCTTATGTAACCGAGCGAGAAGGCGTAAATACAGCGTACGCTTTTATAACCAAACTCTCGAGTTTAGGCTACCGCGTTAGACGTAAAAAAGTTAGGTATTTGCAGACCTCCGAAGGGGGCCATGCCACAAGCGATGGGGATTGGGATATGGGTATTGCTGCTGACATGGTGCGCTCATGGCATTACCTTGACGTCATTGTTTTAGCAACAGGTGATGGTGACTTTGTACCCATAATTGAACTTGCCCAAGCGCAAGGCTGCCGTGTTGAAGTGATTGCCTTTAAAGAAACAGCCAATCAAGACTTACTAGACATAAGCGATAGCTTTATAAACTTAGAAGAAGAACAAGGTATAGCAAAAAGCTAAAAAGACCCAAAGACTTGAAAGTTTACAAGAAATGTGTTTTACTTTTTTACACACTCGAGCTTTTTATTCTTAAATCTTGAGTTGCTTATCAAGAGCGATGTAGGGAACTGGCCCGTAAACGTCGCAGCAACCAGCCTTCATATAGGTGGGTGCTACTTCCAGCCGAAGCATAGAACTACGATAGTGCCTGCTTTCGGACAGATAAGGAGGTCTTTAGTGACTGCTCGTAAAGCAAAAGGTACTAAACTCAAACAACGAATGCTCTAAGCGGTGGTGTCTTAGGCGTAAATCTTTATGGTTTACTGCACAAGTAATGCTTCCGCTTTTTATTTACGTCTTACCTGAACTTAGCTAAGTTCATCGCTATGCAGCTGTAAAAAATATTTATACCTAAAGGAGAAATGTTTATGCCTAACTACCGCTTTGAAACATTGCAAATACACGCTGGTCAAGAAGACGTCGACCCAACCACCAAGTCACGCGCAGTACCTATTTATCAAACTACCGCCTACGGCTTTGATGATGCAGATCACGCAGCCAGACTTTTTGCTTTACAAGAATTTGGCAATATCTATACCCGCATTATGAACCCCACCAATGACGTGTTAGAAAAACGTGTTGCCGCTTTAGAAGGT
>CAZWJZ010000241.1:0-7104 GCA_964634665.1 uncultured bacterium
CCGCCATCATTTTGTGCCAAGCCATTACTCAAGGTCATGCCTTCTAAACTCACAACTGTATCTTTAGCAATAAAAAAGTGACGGCTTTTCTCTAGAGCATCAAGCTTAAGCAGATTTAGGCCAGGGCCTTGCAAATTAACTGTTTTAGCTAACAGCCATTCTTCAACTTGCCAAGTCACCGCTTCAGGAAACAAGTCTTCTTTTAAACTAACAAAAGCACCTGGCTCAGCTTGCTGCACAGCAGCTTGAAACGCCTCTAAACTAGCCTCTGCTACATAACTTGGTTCAATAAGAATGATTTGTTCTTGCGACGCTGCGGCATTTTTACTGTCTTGCACAGTAAAAATCAGGCTAAGAGTTGCAGGCCGTTGCCGATTTATATTAACCTCCGCGTTACAAGCTCCCAGAACACAGCTCACCGAAGAAGACAACACTCGAGTATTATCGGACGCACTAATACTGACTTTTAGGCTATCCACTTCATCTTCGGCATCAAAAATAGAAAAGCCAAAAGCAACACTATCTGTTGTGCTATCTAAACTATTTGCACTGTAAAGCAAAGGGCTTAAGGCAGTTAAAGACTGCAACTGCGGGGTCGTATTGGGAGTTTCGCAAGCAACAAAGAAGAAACAAAACACGATTACAAATAGTTTAAATCCTTGCTGCCACCTAGCATAAGGAATCATGCCTTATCTTAAATCAGAAACAAGCTCAAGGGAAGGCTTTGCATCTGCAGAGCCATAATAGCTAGAAAGTAACTTCTGGTAAATCTCTGCGTCATTAAGCTCATTTTCTTTAACCAATTCAAACACTTGCGCATAGGCTTCCGCCACTGTCATGTCTTGGCTACGCACCTTAGAGGCAATAGCTAACAAGTCACGCTCGAGCTGACTTAAGCGCTCTGGTGCTTGCTCATACAGTGTAAAGCTACTCGCCAAGCGGGCTGTCATTGTTTCTAAGTTGACAATTTTTTCGGTTAAATTTATATACAGACTAGGCATTTCGCCGTTAGCTAAGCCAAAAATAGGATTAATGTATACCGCGTAAGCTTCTTGTTCATTATCAACGCCCGGTTGACGTAAAGCCCAAGCAATTTTAGATGCACCTGCACAAGCAGAAAAATCAGGATCAAAGACACTAAAGGTTTCAGGGAACATTCTAGGATTATAAAAATCACTCGAGCGGTCTGTTGATATACCTTTAAGTAGCGTTAGTGCGTCTGAAGTGACCTGAGAAAGCCCTAAATCATCGGTGGGTCCTACGGCTAAGGGGTCAAGGTAAGACTCATTAAGAATAATTCTTAAGAGAAAATCTAGTGAAATATCATAAGAGGTTGCGGCTGTTTCAAGATAGCCTGTTAAAGGCACCAAGCGCGCTAAGGTTAAATGAATCCAACGATTGGGTTCTAAGTAATCATTGGCATCACCAATATCAGCAAAGCTTCTTGGAGTGCTGTTTAGCCTAGTAAAGGATGGATCGCAAAACTGGGAAATAGTACTGGCCTTTAGGGGCTCTTGTGGGTTCGGGTTTGGGACTGTCACGGTTAGATCTGGCACAGCAGTATTGGGTTCAGGTCTAGCCGTTTCTGCTAACAAAAGGGGTATTTGGTCAAAGTCACGCATATCAACAAACTCTTGGTTATAAACCAAATTCCAAGCCTGATGATTAATAGGATTTAGAAATGGTGCAATGTTAGCCACACCAATCGTGCTTACAGCAAAGCCTGCCATACTCCACGCAAATACTTTTTGAGTTCGTGTTTGCGAGTTTTTCTTAACAAAGGCCCGATCCCAAGTAACGCCTTTTATATCTTCAGGCTTAATATGCCTATTCTTAAAAAAGGCTGGCACGACTTTAGTCGCACTAGCTACATAAGTTAAAGGATTCAAAAACCTAAGCACCATAAATGGAATGGTAATGCTACTTCCCCGACCTATGGCTCTAAACACTGCGGGCAATCGCCGGTGACCTTCGGCTCTTAGTTGCTTAAACAAACCAAAAGTAACCAAAACAAAGGTAAGTAAAGCGTCAAGACCAAACCAGGCACCTAAAGCGACAGGAGGCAAACCCAAACTAGGATTACCAATATTCATAGCAATAAGCAGAGGAATTAGCGATAACAGCAAAATACCAAAGATACTCTCAATCAGAGAGCTCCAGACGGTAAAATGCACGTTACTAGGAAGTTTAGCACCCACGCGCTTAAGCGCATTTTGCTGTCCCCCGCCATTCCAGCGTTCAATTTGACGAATAAAACCGTTTACATGTGGAGGGTCTTCTGTACCCATTAGGGCATCTTCTACAAACCGAGCGTTACCACTTCGTTTATAGGTAATACGAGCACCTGGTTCAAATAATTCTTCGGGTGTAAGCTCTTTACCATCAACAACAAATTTAAAGCCACGAATACTTAAATCTTCAGGGGTAATCATGGCATAAGTCGTAGGTGCAGACTGACACGCTAAAGTAAAATCATGATCTTCAGTTTCGGTATCAGTTGGCATAGGTAACAAATCACGCCTTACCGCAAAGCCACAACCAATCACTGTGTATAACCTTGAATTACCCAAAATAGCTGACTGACCCAGCATTTTAGCTTGCCCAGTCCTTAGCACACCAGAAAAAGCATATTCAGCTTTTCGAGCTGCCGAAATAAAACGCTGCATACGGTCCGCACCGGTCGGCACAATAGACGTTACCGAGCCTGATTGCAAACCAAAATCTTCTAAAAGATAGCGCTTACCTTTGCGGGTCTTTTTAATATGCAATCTATAAAAATTACGCCTTAGCTGCCTAATAAAGGCTGGATGAAAAATCGTGTCACCATCAACAATAAGCACACGCTCAGCCGTAACAATACGTTCATCAAGCAAATTATTAATACTCTCAGACTTACTTACCCTACGGTAATACAAAGCAACATTCACAACCGTATCAACACTAGGTGAAGTCCAAGTTTCTAAAATAGCTGTGTTATCACAAAGCGCTAAAGTGCTTACCAGTGAAAAACCACGCGCCTCTAAAACAGCTGCAACCACATCGTAAGTACGGTCTGAACCACCATTAATACTAAGTGCAATCTGTTCAGGTAGGCTATCTTGCTCTAACAGCGAAGACAAAGCCTGCCCTGCACCCCGCTCCTCGTTATACATGGGCGAAATAACCGCAAAGCTATCTGGTGAACGAACCGAATAGCCTGTATCTTTGACAAAAGATAAGACTGTGTTCATTAAGACAGTGGGCATAACCACTAAGCCAGGAGTTACAGCCATTTGCTCACCTTATTGTTCTCCTGAAAACCAAAACATATCTCAGGGACTTAATGTAACACATAATCTACACACACTCACTACTACACGTATCTTGTGTAGCTTGTTTGTTACGCTCACCCCATAAAATAACTACCTAGAGTAAGCATACGTAAGCCCACTGCAAGAGCAGCGTAAGTTCAAAAGTATCATAATGCTAGGCAAACCCTCAGTGGCATTTTTCCGCCTTTACCCAGCGCCTTCAATAAAGATGAACAATTTAACGCCCAACGCCAAGAAGCCCACATAAAACAACTCGAGCCTAGCGTCGATAGCCACGTCATACTCGCCACAAACGGCAAAACCGCCTTTTAAAATGAAGAAAGAAGCCACGTTTTAAGCTGCGCCAGACAAGCTAGCTCTAAACCCATAATTGCCGGAACAGGTGGCAAAGGCACACAAGGTGCCATTTAGGCAATAGCAAAGGTAGTAGCAAAGCAAATGCAGGCCTTAAAAGCAACCTTTGATAAGAGATAGCTACAGTCAAACACTTACAACTCAGACTGAACCCCGTTGCCTTAGCGGTAACTAGTCATTACGGCGTAGCGAGCCCAAAAGCTTCACTAAGACTACAAGAAAACTCGTTAGGCTAGCCAAGAGCTCCTCTTTTAGATTGAGATGAAACTGCCCTTAGCGACATTCAAAAGAGGCTAGACGCCTTAGTCACGATAACGCTTTAGTTTTAAACAAAGCCCACGCAGCCAACGCATCCGCACTCATTTGCAAACCCTGACTTAAAGCAGCCTCAAACTCAGAAACAGGCCGCCACTCGAGCTCAATAAGTTCAGCAAGCTCGAGTTGTTGCCCTTGCTGAGTTAAGTCTCTTGCCAGAAAAACATGACCCTTACTGCTCGAACGTCTTGGGTTTGCAACAAACGAGCCTAAAAACTCGAGTGTTTTAGCCTGATAACCTGTTTCTTCTAGCAGTTCACGCTTCGCAGCAGCAACTGGGCTTTCAGCTTGATCTATAGCACCACAAGGAAACTCAGCCAAAAAAGCTTCTAAAGCAGGGTTGAAATGCTTAATGGTAAGAATAGTTTGAGCTTCAAACGCTAACACCAAGGCAAAATCACTCTGATTCTCATAACGTAACCACTCGAGTGTTTCGCCACTGCTGAGTTGCCATGTATCCTCAAGTAGTTTTAGTCTTGGATGCTCATAAAGGAGATTGCTCGTAATTTTTTTCCAAGGCAAAGAGCTCATAGCTAATTATTACAAGTTTACTTTTAATTTCAGCTTTAGTTCTTCACAGTAAAGCAAATTAGGCTAAATGTGATCTAGCCCAGTTGCACTATAGGTTTAAAGGTTTACTCGTCTTCAGCTAAACCTAATTCACCTCTTGCAGCATGAACATCAGCAGCAGTTAAACCTGCATCTCTTTGTGCCGCTACTTCTTCTGGCAAGATAATGGCAAAATCTTCAGGTAAAAGTTCATCATTACCCCAACTATGCAATTGATAATTAACAACAGCTGCTATCTGCTCATCTGATAACGAAGCCCAAGATGGCATTGCACCATTATAGCTTTCACCTAGAACCGAAATCTCACCCTGTAAGCCAAACAAAAGAATGTTAATCAGGTACTCTCTACCCCCATCTTTCGCAGCTATGTTAGGCAAATGACCAGCCAACGGCGGAAAGACTGGCGGAATGCCCGTACCTGTCGCCTGGTGACAAGCCATGCAATTTGCATAGGTTGCTTCACCTAAATCTTGCCAATCAAAATCTTGTGCTTGCGCAGCAAACAAAACCAGTGTCAAACCCAAAAAAATGAATTTTCGCATTTATTACTCCTTAAAAGCCAACCATGTGCCTAACGCTGCTTAACTTAATGATGCACAAAAATAGACTGAAGCTGTGCACATTTATTTACAAAGCAAGAACAAGCATCTTCATTAAGTCTTCAGCATAGAAAAAGCATCCTAGCGAGTTCAAAAAACTCTAAATGCAGTTGAGCCATGAGATACGCCTTCTAGCATCACGTTTAACAACCACCCTAAGCATAAGGAGAAGATTTGAGAACAAAAATAAAACCCCCTCGCTTATAAATAAAAAAACTAGTGCTCAGACAAACTGAGCACTAGTTTGATTAAACGGTTCTTAGGCTAAGTCAGATTTAGCTATAAAAACAGCTTCTGGCTTAACTTCATCTGCTGGCATGCCACCCGTATCTGTCCAAGCTTCCATATTCTCTAAAGTCATAACCGCAGTCATTTCCATATCTTGAGAACAAGTCATTTGGCAAGACAAACGCGCCTCACCAAAAAACCCTTTTTCAACCATCTTGTCATACTCAGCCCTAGTCATAGTGTCAGGCTCACCACTAGTTATTTCAACACGGCAGGTTGTACACTTACCGTTCCCACCACAACGATGACCAATATTCACACCCAATTCTTTAATCGCTAACACTAAGCGCTTATCTGCACTAAACTCACCTGATTTACCATCTACTGTAATTGTTGGCATGCTGCCCTCCTAAAAATCACTATTAAGCTAAACACTTAATTATCTAGACTACTTTAAAATTCATTCTACAACTGTAAGCATCGCAAAAGTCACTTAGAATACAAACCCAACTCCTTAAACGCCCGAAGCGCACCAATATGCAAAGGCACACTCAGACCATCAAGCGTTTCAGATTTCATAACAGACTCGAGTGCAGGATAAGTAGACTTAAGCGTATCAAAAGAAATCAGTAGTGCCTTCACAATATCATAAGCCGTTTTCTCAGCCAAAGCCTCCGTCGTAACCAAAAAAGCCTTAACCCCAAACACAGTAACCTCCTCAGTAACCCCAATATACGTATCAGCAGGAACCGTCACAAAAGAATAATAAGGAAACGCCTCAATAAGCGGCTCGAGTTCAGCACCATCTATCGCAATTAGAGAAATAGGTACCCTAGCTGCTGTTGCCTGAATAACCGCGCCCCCCACACCAACCGTAAAGAAAAAACAATCAATTTCACCATTCACAAGCAAATCTGGTGTTTCTTTAGGCTCTTCATAAGTTGCTCTAAGGTCAGACTCAGAAATACCATAAGCTTCAAGAACAACTCGAGCTGTATTCAAAATACCTGAACCTTCTGGTCCTACATTTATGCGTTTAGCAACAATATCTTTAAATGTCTTTATGCCTGCATCTTGCCTGCAAACTAAATGAAGGGGTTCAGCATGCAAACCCATGAGTGCCCGAACGCTTTCTAAGTCATTACCCTCAAACCCTCTAGTACCTGTATAAGCTTCGTAAAGAACATCTGATTGAGCAATAGCCAATTGTATTTTTTCAGCTCGTAAAAGCTCTAAATTAGCAACCGAGCCAAGCGTTACTTGCACTGTTAAGATTGAGTCTTGGATTTCGTTATTAATAATAAAAGAAACTGCGCCCCCCACAGGATAATAAAGCCCAACAACACTCCCCGTACCAATAATATTTAGGTCTTGCGCTGAACCAAAACAAGTTAGCAATAAGGCAAGCAAAGTAAACCGAAACACCCAAACCACCCTTCAGAACATGCAACCCCTATCAAAATACCAATATGCAAGTCAAATTAACAAGGAAACAGGTTAAAATAATTCCCCGTCATCCTCATATGTTTTCATTCCAAACCTAAAAAAAGACAAAGCAACAAAATAAACAGCAACAAAACTATCATGCGTCACAACACAATAAACTCACTAAAATCATAAAAATACCACACTCGAGCTTATTTACATCCAGCTACTTAGCTTTATTGATCATAATTTTCATAACCACGACAATCAGCTTAGCATTTTCAGTTTTGTGTAAGACCAAA
>CAZWJZ010000242.1:0-7053 GCA_964634665.1 uncultured bacterium
TTGCCACAAAACGCAAAGTAGACAAGGGATTCAAGGAACACATGACCATCCAGTTCGATGACTATTTACCCCAATGGAACTACAATGCTATTCCCCAAACTATGGAAGTCTGAGATTTTATTTAATCCGCCTTCCTAAGGGTCGATTTTGTTGCGATTAATGGCTTCTGCGTTTTCAGCTAACAACAATCCTGTACCTAGGCTAAATGGTGAGTCACGATAAGCTTTCAACACCACAATATTCCACCTGAAGCAACGCCTCATAGAAAAATTAACTGTTCACGATGTTTAGTAGCGGTTCATTTGTGAGATATCGCCTCAGGTTCTCACAGAATAAATCTGTTAACCTTGTATTTTCCGATTCAACTGTGCTTGCTGAGTGGGGCGTTATGAAGACATTGGACATATCCCAAAGCGGGTTGTTGATTGCCATTGGCTCAACCGTTGCAACATCTAATGCTGCCCCTCCTAGCTGCCCTGAGTCTAAGGCGGTAATTAGTGCTTCTTCGCGGATAAGTGCACCTCGACCAATATTAATCAGTATTGCTCCTACTGGCAGCAGGGCAAACTCGTCATCACCAATCATGCCTTCCGTCTCAGGCGTGTGCGGACATATAAGTACAAGCGCTTGAGCTCGGGGAAGCACGTCATGCAACCTATCAGGCGTAGTCATCTCAGCAACGTGAAATGTACTAGGATTTTCTACAACTGTGCGGCGCACACCAATGACCTGCATGCCCACTGCTTGGCAGACACGGGCAATCTCTTGCCCGACGGCACCCAGTCCGATTACAACGATGGTCATGCCGCGTAGCTCCCGACCTGAATATCGCTCCCATTTATGCTCTCGCTGTTCATGAAGACGTGTAGGCAGATCTTTAACGAAGTATAAAAGTGACAACAAGGTGTGCTCAGCAAGTGGACCAGCATGGATGCCAGCGGCGTTAGTTACAATGATATTTGTTTTGGAAATACCTGAACTATCTAGTAGTGGACCAATACCAGATGAGGTTGCCTGAATCCAAGCAAGTTTAGGCGCGATTGAAGGCAAGATTGGCAGTAAGCTGCGGTCAAAGTCATAGTGGATATCGGCTTCGCTCAGCATTGAACGGAATTGTTTTTCCTGCTCTTGTGAGCGGCGGAAGCTAGGGCTTCCCGTGTGATCAGCTTGGTATCGCGCTGGCGCAAGGAGAGAGGGATCATACATGACAGTAATGTCCGACGACACCGAAGCTATTCCCCGCACATGCTCAGGTTCTAGATAAGATGCAATAGCAATTTTGATCGACAAGGTAAGCCTCCGGCTATGGGCAGATGCAAGTTAACTGTCTAGCACGGTTAAGTACGCTTAACGTTTTTGAGGACCGTAAAATGACATTCTTGCGCAAAACATGTTTCTAGGATATCATAAAAAATAATCAACTGTTAACAATAGACAGTTGATTATTTATGCATGAAACGAAGGTGCACTGCAGATCACCTGCTGTACGCGTTTCTAATCGCAGTCACCATAGGGCTTTTGCGTCATTCTTCGGTGAGCGATATGAAGGGAGAAAAAAGATGAATCGGATAGCAGCAATACTTAGACACCTGATACTAGGTGTCGTGATCATAGTCGCTACCCCAATGGGTTTCACCTTTGCTCAAGAATCGCCAGTGTATGGCGGCACCTTATCGATTGCCTACACATCAACCTCACCCCACATCGATATCCAAGCCACGAATCAAGGTTCACTCTCCGAAACAGCACATTACATCTACGAAACCCTGTTTGACCGTAATGCTGAGGGTGAAATTGTGGGTTTACTTGCCACCGGTTTTGAAATTAGCAGCGATGGTCTCAGCTATACATTTGCGTTACAACCAAACGTTACTTTTCATGACGGCACAGTTTTTGACGCAGAGGCTGTAAAGTACAATTTTGAGCGGAAGATAACGTTACAACTTCCAACTTGGGATTCTATTCCGTGGGACTCAATAGAAGTTATCGACCCATTGACTCTGCAAGTTAATCTAACCGCACCAGCCCCGCACATCGTACCTGTGCTATCTGCAAAGACATGGTCAATATATTCACCAACCTGGGCTGAAGCTGTTGGCCCTGACGGTGTTAAAAGTGAGGGGGTTGGAACAGGGGCGTTCATACTGGAGGAGTTCTTACCAAATGACACCTTGCGCTTAGTTCGCAACCCGAACTACTGGCAAGAAGGTTTGCCTTACCTTGATGAAGTGGTGTTTCGCGTCATTCCAGATGCAAATACTCGCTCAGCCCTGCTCGAGTCGGGTGATGTTGATATTGCTATTGGCCTACCCGTACCTGTAACAGAGCGACTTAAACTCGATTCTCGCTTCACCGTGCTAGAAGCGTTAAGTGCTAGACAGTACTACATAACGCTTAACAATAAAAAAGCACCTACCGATGATGTACTGGTGCGCCAAGCCATTAATCACGCAGTTGATAAAGAAGGTATTATCCGAGCAGTATTTCTAGGGGTGGGTGCACAGGTTGCAAACGCTGTTTATATGACACCACAAGTAACCGGTTACGTCCCGGTTGGGAACTACGCCTATGATCCTGATTTAGCTGCTTCTTTACTTGAGCAGGCAGGCTGGATGTTGGGTTCTGACGGTGTTCGGGTTAAGGATGGCGAACGACTAATGCTATCCCTCTTTACCCGCCGCGGCTCGACTACAGGTGATTTCGAAACAGCTGAACTGGTTCAGGGGATGCTTAGCAATGTTGGATTTGAGATTGACCTTCAGGTGTTCGAATCAGCTTCTTTTGTACCAGCAGTGACCCTTTCGGCAGAAGAGGCAACTTATCACATGGTTAACCTGTCAGTTGGTACGGTAACTGGCGACGCTGAGTATATTGTTTCAACGTTTTACCGAACCGACTCTGCTGCACCGCGTCTATACAACCGCGCGTATTACAGTAATACTACTGTTGACGAACTTAGTGACTTGTCAAGACAAGAAGCTACTATTGAAGATCGCAACGCAATCTATGAAGATATTATTGCAACGGTTTTTGCGGATGCCCCTATCCTACAGCTGTTTGACTCAGTGGCTTTTCTTGCCACAAGTGCTCAGGTTAACGGTTTGTATTTCGAACCTGCCTTTAGTAATTGGCCAGGTAAGTACGCCTGGAAAGCACCCTAGATAGCCCAGCCTAGGCAAGCTAAAAATTGCCTAGGCTAAGTTTTAACCTCAGCTCACAATAAACCCAGCTTTCAAAAGTTTTACGCTGACATTAGGGGGTGCTTTTGGCACGCTATATCCTACGCCGGATTCTTATGGGTGTCCCAATCCTGTTTTTGGTCGTCACCGCTGTTTTTTTTGCGTTTAGACTCATTCCAGGTGATGCCGCCCGAATTATCGCAGGGGATGAAGCGCCTCAAGAGCGGGTTGAGCAGATCCGACGTGACTTAGGTCTTGACCGACCAGCAATTGTGCAATACGGTGCATATCTTAGTAACTTAATGCGCGGTGATCTCGGTGTCTCTTTTTCCTCTCGGCGACCGGTAGCTACCGAGATAAGTTCGCGCTTCTGGAACACCTTTAGCTTGGCACTCGCCGCGATTACGCTCGCAACTATCGTCGGTATTGCAATGGGAGTTATCTCAGCACTTTTTCGTGGGCAAGCTGCTGACCATATTGTGACACTACTTGCGTTACTCGGCATTTCAATTCCAGTATTCTGGCTAGGACTACTTTTGATGCAATTGTTCTCGGTTGAACTTGGTTGGCTTCCAGCAGCTGGTTACGGAACTTGGAAACATTATATTATGCCCACGATCTGCTTGTCCGTTTTCTCAATCGCGTTTATCACTCGAATGACACGATCGTCACTTCTTGAAACTATCCAGCAAGATTATGTTCGGACAGCGCGTGCAAAAGGGGTGCGTGAACGACTCGTCCTTTTCATGCACTCTCTACGCAACGCCCTACTACCTATCACTATTATTGTTGGGCTACGTTTTGGCTACATGGTTGGTGGTGCTGTTATCACTGAGGAAGTTTTTGCTTGGCCAGGACTTGGCCGCTTGTTAATTCTTTCCGTCTCACAGCGTGACATTCCTTTAGTACAGGGATTGTTACTTGTTTTCGCCACCTCATTCGTTCTCGTTAACCTATTGGTCGATGTCTTATACGCATTTCTGGATCCCAGAGTGCGGCATCAGTGAGGTGCTGGTAGTGCTCAAAACGATTTTTAAGGCGGTAATAAGCTTTGCCCGTGAATATAGGCTCGCCACACTTGGTGGGTTTATCGTTATTGCGTTTGTAATAACTGGTATCTTTGCCTCTGTCCTAACACCTAAAGACCCGAATCAAATTTCTGTTCAGGATTCACTCGCGCCACCCAGCCAAGAGTTTCCACTAGGTGCTGATAACAATGGTCGTGATATCCTCAGTCGGATCATTTTTGGGGCCCGCATCTCCTTATATATTTCATCCTTAAGTGTCGGCTTGGCAGCCTTGGTCGGTGTATCACTAGGTATTATCTCTGCTTGGTACCGCTGGACACGTGCACTCATCATGCGCTTAATGGATGTCTTACTTGCCTTTCCGGGCATAGTCATTGCCCTCACAATTATAGCCATCTTAGGTCGTGGTCTAGAGAACATGATTTTTGCCATTGCCCTCTTCCAAATACCTCAGTTTGCACGTCTAGCGCACGGTCTGGCACTTGCTGAACAGGAAAAAACCTATGTAGAGGCCGCTATTGCTGGTGGGGAATCGGACATAGCGATTCTGACTCGCTACGTCTTACCCAACATTGTAGCCCCGATCATTGTGCAGATCAGTCTACTTATTCCAGGCGCAATCATGACAGCAGCAGGACTTAGCTTCATTGGACTCGGAGTTGCGCCACCAACAGCAGAGTGGGGCGCAATGTTACAGCTGAGCCTCACTTGGGGGCGCATGGCACCGCACATGACGATTTTTCCGGGATTAGCGCTTATGCTTGTGGTTTTTGGATTTAATGTACTTGGTGACGGCTTACGGGATGCCCTTGATCCTCGTCTTAAAGGTCGGTTATAGCGATGAGCATACTTGCTGTTAAAAACCTAAAAACGCATTTTTTTGGTCGAAGCGGAGTAACAAAAGCGGTTGACGGAATCTCTTTCTCACTTGCTAGCGGCGAAATCCTTGGCATCGTAGGTGAGAGTGGCTCAGGCAAGTCAGTAACATCCCTTTCCATCATGCGCCTAATTGATGTCCCTGGACGCATTGTAAGTGGCTCGGTGCAGTTCGAAGGTGCTGACCTACTCACCTTAAACCGTGAGGAAATGCGTACGTTGAGGGGTAGACGGATAGCCATGATGTTTCAAGAACCCGGCACATCTATGAACCCTGTGTTGAGGGTGGGCTTCCAGATTGCTGAAGCGATCCGCAGCCATGAGAATGTCTCAAAAGCCCAAGCACGTAAGCGGACACTCGAGCTTATGCAGCTCGTTGGTATTCCTGATTCGGAGCGGCGAATAGATCAATATCCGCATCAATTTAGCGGTGGAATGCTTCAGCGGCTCATGATTGCAATGGGCTTGGCACTTTCACCTTCCCTCATTATTGCAGATGAGCCTGTTACTGCGCTTGACGTCACCATCCAAGCCCAAATACTGGACTTGTTAAGTGATTTACGTGAAAAGACCAATGCTGCTGTACTCCTTATTACTCATGACATGGGGGTAGTTGCTGAGACTTGTGACCGTGTTCTCGTTATGTACCTAGGTAAAATTGTTGAAGAAGCACCTGTGACCGATCTGTTCACCCAGCCGAAGCATCCTTATACAGTGGGTCTACTAGGCTCAATTCCTAAGGTAGATGAGAAGCGCGAATGGCTCGACGCTATTCCAGGCACAATTCCCAACCCAACCGAGGTTCCTGACGGCTGCCAGTTTTCTAACCGCTGTCCAAAAGTGATGGATCTGTGCCATAACGAAAGTCCAGAACTCGAGACTGTTGGGCTTAACCACCGGGTTGCCTGTCATCTTTATGAGCTTGAAGCGAAGGGAGATAATGACTGACACTGTAATGGAAACACGGCAGCTGGTTAAACAGTTTCCTGTTGATGGTTCACGCGATGTTGTGCACGCAGTGTCAGGTGTTGATCTTGTTGTTAAGCGTGGTGAAACTCTTGGACTTGTGGGTGAATCGGGCTGCGGTAAAACTACGATGGGAAGACTCGTGCTTAGGCTTACCGAGCCAACTTCAGGTCAAGTTCTCATAGAAGGTCGCGATCTTGCTCAGCTTTCGAAGCGTGATCTGCGCCGAGTACGCTCTGAATTACAGATTATTTTTCAGAACCCCTTCGCGTCGCTCAATCCCCGTATGACCGTTGAAGAGATATTGCGCCGACCTATGGATATCCACCTGAGCCTCTCAATTAGCGAACGCAGCCAGCGTGTAAGCGCACTATTAATGCAAGTCGGTTTACGTGAGGAACACCGCAACCGCTTTCCCCATGAGTTTTCAGGGGGTCAGCGGCAACGCATTGCTATTGCCCGGGCGTTAGCGGTCGAACCAAAATTTTTAGTCCTAGACGAGCCAACCTCAGCGCTTGATGTATCAGTGCAAGCACAAATTCTTAACCTACTCAAGCGGCTTCAGCGCGAGCTGGGGCTCACCTACTTGTTTATTTCACATGATCTTTCAGTGGTGCGCCATATGAGTGATCGCATTGCCGTAATGTACCTAGGTAAAGTAGTTGAAACAAGCGCAGCCGACACGCTATTCGAAGCGCCGCAGCATCCTTACAGTAAGGCGCTGTTATCAGCCATTCCTGTAACAAACCTGCAGCTACGGCGAGAACGCATTAGGTTGACAGGTGATTTGCCGAGCCCGATTCACCTGCCAAGTGGCTGTGCTTTTCATACCCGTTGTCCTTTTGTTATGGAACGCTGCCGGAGCGAACCAGCATTCCTACAGGTGGCGGGAAAAGATGAGAGCCACTTGGCAGCCTGCCATTTGCTGGAGGAAAAATCTTGAATCTTCAGCCTCACTACGGGGACAAAAGTTGAAGGCAAGTATCAAGGGAAATCCTAGCAGG
>CAZWJZ010000243.1:0-7017 GCA_964634665.1 uncultured bacterium
GGAGGGCATGAACTAATTTGCTAACGAGTTTATTAATCATGATTCGTCCTTTCACTATCTTTTTATCATATTTGCTTCTAGAAGATTCTAACCTGTACGGCTTTTTTATGTGCATTCTGTCATGCATGCCGTGTTATTTAGTATGAAGCTTTTGCTTTTGAGGTGTATGAGACTTTGGTCTTAGTGACATGGTGAGCATAGCTGCACAGGTATATTGAACATGGTTTTTGAGTCACTCGAGTGCTTCAAAATCACTGAGTTTGGGTTTCGTAAAAATTAAGTTTAGGTAAAGGGAATAGGCTTTTATACGTTAGAAAGCTCGAGTTTTTTGGGTCTTTTGGTTTGCTTTGGTTTTTTTGATATACTTTGTAACCTTGAGGAGACAAGACTTATTTACTTACTCTATTATTGCTTTTCTTGTGCTGGTCACAGGAGCAAATGTTCTGCCTCGTTTATTGGTGAACCAGGCTAGTGTCACTCAGACGCAGCCAGATATTATTGTTTCAATTTCAGGTGAAGTTAACCAGCCCGGTACTTATGAATTAGCTTGGGGAGCTCGAGTTGAGGATTTAGTGGGTGTTGCGGGTGGCTTTAAGCCGAGTGCTGCGGTTGCGCTTATTAACTTGGCGTTACCACTGGACGCTGGGGATAGTATTTTTGTGCCTGCACATGTGTCTGAATTGGGTGATTTGCGTATTAGTATTAATACAGCGTCTGCGCGTGAGTTGGAGCAGCTGCCGCGTATTGGCCCTAAGATGGCCGAGCGTATTATTGCGGAGCGGCCGTTTAACTCGGTGAATGATTTGTTGAAAGTTAAGGGGATTGGTGAGAAAACATTAGAGCAGCTTTTGGCCTTGGTGACCTTATGAGGCTTTGTGGCTAGTGTAAACAAAAATCCTTTTTACAAGGTCTCTGAGCCTATTCAACCGCTTTTGTTTGATGCGCATGAAGATTTTAATGATAGTAGTTCTTTTGAGCTGAATACTAGGCTTATCTCATGGGTTATGCCTGCTGCGCTTTTTGTAATGGTTGGCATTCTTATGGCTTTCACAGCCTTGCCTTGGTTGCTTATGCTTCTATGCACCAGTCTATTGGCTGTTTGTTTTTCTCCTAAAAAGTTTCGTTGGGTTATGCCTTTAGTGCTGCTTATTCCTGTTGCGTATCTGCGCTACGATTATTGGGATGCACAAATTAACCCTATCCTGCCATTCTTAGGGCAAGAGTTCGTAGTAACAGGGAAGGCTGACGGGCGCTACCTGACTATAGATGAACCCGTTAAAGCTCGTGTGGTTTTGTCTTCTAAGCTTGAGATTCCATCCGGTGTGGTAACACTGAAGGGTGATTTTGCTTTGGCTGCTGATAAGCGTAATCCGGGTGGGTTTGATTATGCGAGGTATTTGCGGCAGCGGGGTGTTTCGGGTTTATTTTATGCTGATGAGCTTATTAGTATTCAAGAGCGACTTAGCGTTAGAGATAGGCTGGCTCGGGGTGTAAGCGCTGGTTTGAGTGATAAACAAGCAGCTTTAATGCAGGCGATGACCCTAGGAATACGGGATAATCTAGATGACTTGAGAGATATTTTTTCCGCATCTGGATTGGCTCATATTTTGGCCCTGTCTGGACTCCATGTGGGCATTTTGGTTTTAGCCTTAGGTTTTGCGCTTAGCCCTTTAGTCACGTGGCGCTATCCTGTTTTAATTCTATTAGTACTAGGGTTTGTATTTATTGTAGGCGTAAGCCCGAGTATTTTTCGTGCTGCCACCATGACGATTGCTGCACTGGTTACCCTTTGGCTTGGCTCTGGGCGAATTGATGTTTGGTCTTCACTGGCACTTTCAGCAGTTTTGGTGCTTTTATGGCAACCGTCTTGGCTCTTTGATATTTCGTTTCAATTGTCTTATCTGGCTCTTATCGGTATTTTGCTATTCACTGAGCCAATCAGTAAAGCCATTCTAAAAGATTCCTACCAGAATCTAGCTTGGTGGCACTGGAAGAAATTCATCGTTTTAAGCATGATTGTGAGCTTATCTGCCCAATTGACAACACTACCTTTGGTTGCTAGTAGTTTTGGTACCTTGCCTGTTTTAAGCCCGATTGTTAATGTAGTTGCCATTCCGTTAGCAACAGTACTCGTTCCTCTTGGCTTTCTTACGGGAATTGTTGGCGTGTTTTTTCTTCCGCTAGCTGCGCTCCTTAATCAGCTAACGAACTTTTTAGCAGCTATGCTCATAAAAGCAGCAGAGCTCGGCTCGAGTTTGCCGAATTTAGTGTGGGGCGAAGTGTCTTATTTAGGGTATATCTTGTTTTACTTGGCTTTATTGGCCTTTGCACTGTATTGCTATAAGTTGCTAAGTATAAAAAACACGCTCGTAATTATGGTGACTGCATTACTGTGCTCGAGTGTTGCTGCTTTTGGTCACGATAAAGCTGAATTGATATTTTTTGATGTTGGGCAGGGTGACAGCATCCTTATAAAACTACCTAACCGGACTGAAATTTTAGTGGATGCTGGCGGCACACCTTTTAGCTCATTTGACGTGGGAAAACGAACCGTTGTACCAGCACTTAAGGCACTCGGAATTGATGAACTCGAGCTTGTGATTGCTTCGCACTCTGATGCGGATCATATTGAGGGGCTTATCTCGGTGCTTGAAGAAATGCCGGTTTTGCAGCTAGCCGTTGGTACTTGGGATGAGGAGAAACCCTTATTTCAAAAGCTCATTGAGACAGCTCGAGCTAAGGATGTAAGTATCATTCAGGTAGCAAAGGGGCAAATTTTGTATTTGGATGATGCGAGTTTAGAGATTCTGAATCCACCGAGAAAAGCCTTTGAAGATGCCAATGATAACTCTATTGCGTTTGTACTGAACTACAAAAATGAAGCAAAAGCGGTGCTTATGGGTGATTTACCTATTCATGTGGAAGAGCAATTAGCTTTTCCTGATGTTGATATTGTGATGGCAGGGCATCATGGGTCTAAAACTTCAACCTCAGATGGCTTACTAAAAGCAACCAGGCCAGAAACGCTGGTATTTTCTTATGGTCGAAATAATTTTGGGCATCCGCATGGTGAAATTATAAAAACGGCTAAGGCGTTAGGGATAGAGGTTCGCGAGACCTTTCATGAAGGCGCTATTCGTTTGCCACTCGAGTAAGCTTTGGCTTTGCTCAATAGCCAAAACAATTGTTTGTATTATCCTGCCAGATACCAAGACTATTCTCTCTAGCATAAATGGTGGCTTCTAGAAGTTGGCGTTCATAAGGTGCATTTTCACTTAAGCTGGGTTCTGTTAAGCCTTGCTTTAAGACTTGCTCGTTAAGCTGCTCAAAAGCAAAGTCTTCGTACATCCAAGTACCTGATTCACTAACCACATAAGCAAACACTTGAACATCTTCACCTTCAGAGCTCATGGCATACTCGAGCCAGATTTCTTCAAAGCCAGTTAAGTAAGCTTGAGATGCTTTTACTAGGGTGCTACAGGCAGCGCTGTCAGACACAATGCCAGATAATCCTGAAAGCTCGAGTTCCTGAGTGCCGTATTCGGTTTCTATGGTTAATTGGTTGTTGTTTTTGATTTCGCTTATTTGGTAGGGGCCAGCTAAAGCTGAGAAGTCTTCGGGTAGCATGGCTTTTAGGGCTGAAGGGGGTTCAATTTGGGCACTCGCGCAGGCTGAAAGTACAACGCTAAGAAGTAAGAGTAAGTAGAGGTGGGTGGTCTTCATAGTTTTCCTTTGTGCTGACGTTAGCTTTAAGAGTTTAACATGTCGTCTTCTGGTTCTTCCATTATAGGTAATCGTAATTGAAAGGAAGCCCCGTTCGTCACGTTTTTATCTAAACTTAAAGAGCCACTATGCGCCTCAGCTATTTGTTTGGCTATGGCTAAACCTAGGCCAGCACCCCCTCCGGGGCCTTTATAAAACTTATCAAAGATTTTTCCATGTAAATCTGGGGGTATGCCGGGGCCGTAGTCTCTTACTTGTAATACGGCGGCGTGTGGTTCTAAAAAGAAGCTTAACTCAACTTTGGTTGCTTCTCCTGTTATGCGCACCGCGTTACTTACTAAATTGCGCATAATTTGTCTTAATCGCTCAGGGTCACCCACTAGTGTTTCACCTATTTCGCCTTTTAGCGAGACACCTGTGAATTCCTCTGCGACAGGAATAAGAATATCTTCCATAGGGTCGATAAGGTGAGGCACCATTTCCTTAATAAGTTCACCTCTAGAGAGCTGCAGTAAGTCGGCAACAAGTCTAGACATGGTTTGGGCGATGCGTTTGGCATCATCTAAGTCACGCTGCACTGAAGGGTTGGCTTTGCGGGAAGCTCTAAGCAAAAAGCCTTGCAAGCTGGTTAGGGGTGTGCGCAACTCATGGCTTGACTCTGCTAAGAAGCTTCGTTGTGCGTCCATGGAGTGCCCTAGTCGGCGTAACAAGTCATTAAAAACATTGGTAAGCTGCCCTACCTCATCTTGCGGGCCTTCATAAATGATGGGTTTGAGGTTACTCGAGTCTAGGGTTTCTGTTAGCTGGGCTAGTTGTGTGATGGGTCTCATGGCAGCTCCGGCTACGATGTAGCCAGCTAGAGCGCTGAGTGGTATGAGCGCTAAGGTTATTAGGGATAGTCTTTGAAAGAGCTGAGCTAAAACACTTTGTATGTAGCTTGTTTCGCTCATTACAACAACAACACCTCGCCTAAATAAGGTCATGGATGCCTGTACGGGTTCACCATTGATGGTGCCTTGCCAGTCTCGTGGGCCTTCTATGGTTTCTAATACGACTTCTTGAGGTAAGGTGGATTGGGGTTGTTCGTATTCTGAAGCTGATGCTGCTAGTAAATTACCATCTAGTGAGTAAATTTGAATGATGACTCGACCCGCAGGGGCTGAGCGTAAATTTAGATCTTCGCCTTGAGCACGACCATTGTGCACTTCTGCAACGCCTGCAGCATCTCGCCTTAAAGCATTTTGCAGATCGTTTATAAGCCCTGTTCTAACACTTATAAAGGTACTTGCTGCAGCTAGTAGGGCCAGCAGGGTAATGCTAAAGGCGGTTAGGACTGCAACGCGCCATCGTAGCGGTAATCCGCCTCTTTTAATCATCAAGTGAGCTTTCTAGCAGTTAAAGAGTGGAGGGTTTGCGAGTAATTGTTAAACCTGCTTTTAAAGGGCTAAGGTTGAGCCTTACTGCTCAAGGCTATAGTTTGTTTGTGAAGTCTTAGTATTTACGCTTTGGATTAGTCTTTTGATAAATTAAGTATTTCTCTGTTTTTAGTGTATCACTTATCAGGATGCAAGTTTAATTTAAACTTGCATCCTAATGAACTTAGCTCTTTATGGCGTAACCTATGCCTCGGACGGTACGAATCATTCCGTAGCCACCTGCATCTCGTAATTTGCCCCTGATATTTGCAATATGAACATCTACAACGTTGCTTGATGGTGGGAGTTCATCACCCCAGACATCTCGCTCTATGTCTTCACGGCTATAAACACGACCTGGTTGGTTACATAAGTAAATGAGGAGTTCAAATTCTCTTGGGGAGAGCTTCACTTCAGATTCATCCCAAAATACTTGTCTTCTGCTCGGGTCTAGTGTCATGGGGCCAATCGCTTGGGTGGAGCCAAAACTGCGACGTCTTAGTTGCACATTAATGCGTGCTAAAAGCTCATCAGAATGAAAGGGTTTGGCTAAGTAATCATCTGCGCCCGAGTTGAGCATGTCAACTTTGGTGTTTACATCATCCTTAGCTGTCAAAATGATGATAGGTGTTTCTGAAGTTTTACGAATGCGTCTCGCAATTTCAGCGCCATCTAAATCAGGCAACCCTAAATCAAGTACTACCAAATCAGGGTTCATTTCTCGCGCAGCACTTAAGCCTCGCATGCCACTTTCAAAATTACTTACTTCAAAACCGGCATCTTCAAGCTCGAGTCTTAGTAAGCGGCTTATGTCAAAATCGTCTTCTATGATTAAAATGTGTTTGTTTTCCATGGTGTCACCTACCTTAATATGAGTTTTGGAGTTCGAATTGAATGTCGCGTTCTTCTGAGAGCCATTTCTTAAATGAAATGGGGCCGTCTAGTTCTTGAAATCGGAGGAGTAAGTCTGTGCCGTCTTCACTGACGGTAGCGTGTAAAGCTTTGTTCCCTAAGGCTTCTACGGTTTCTTGTGCGTTTGCATCGGGTTGTAAAATGAGTAATCTTATGTCTTGACCGGGTTCTAAGTCTCCTTTTAAGATTAGATTGCCGTTTTCAACTTTTGCTTCTGCGTAGATGCTTATGAGGTCCATTGATACGAGGCGAATTTCTGTGCCTGAGTAAATGTCTGGCAAGCTGCTTAGGGTTTGGCTTACCAGAAACCAGAAAAGAAGGTCAATCATGGGTAAGGAACCTCTACTTGCTTCTTGGCTAATCTATTCATGAGATTAGTCTATGCATTTGGCCTCTGAGTTGATGCTAAAAAAATTAAAGAAATCTTCAGAATTGACGATTTTTCTCATAAATTACTCAAAAAACCCCTGTTTTAGCCTAAACCTTAATGAAGGTTGATGAGTTTTAGTAAAAATGCTTAATTAAAAAGCTCCATTATTTCTGTTAAAAAGGTGTTTAAATGCGATTAAAAATTACAAAATAAGAAAGAAAATCCATCCGTTTTTGATGAGATTTAAGGGTCTCTGGTTATCTCGAAGTTTGAACTTAGATGTTTCGAAATGCTAGGCACGAAAATACCAACCCACTAAGTTACAGTTGCTATTTTCTCTTAGACTGCGATTTACAAAAACATTGCATTTCCAGAAAAGCTTGCACAATAGCGGCTTTTGACTTTGGCTCATAGCTGTTTAGAGAGTTGTCCCTTTGGGGCTGTTCCGACCCTAGGGAGAAGCGCTTAGGGGATTAAACAAGAAGGCAAAAATCGAATAGTGCAATAATTCTTAGAAATGCTAAGTATCTCCAGGGTGAATTTGCCTATAAGCAAATTCACCCCAGCAAAACAGCCTTGAGCCAGAGGTATGATAGG
>CAZWJZ010000244.1:0-7003 GCA_964634665.1 uncultured bacterium
ACCAAACCAAACCATAAGCCACTACCCCCTAAGTTAAAGACAAAAGCTAAGATAACACTCGAGCCTATACCTATGAGCCAGTAAGAAAGTAGTGTTATCAGCATGGGCACTCGAGTGTCTTTTAGGCCGCGTAGCGCACCTGCTGCGCTTACTTGTAGACCGTCAAAAATCTGGAACATGCCTGCTATTTTTAAGAAGCTTATGGCTAAAGCTATGACAGCTGTGTTTTGGGGGTCTTCGATGTTTAGGTAGAGTTGAACAATGTATTTTGGAAAGAGGGTGTAGCTTAAGGCAGATAGGCACATAAAGCCTGCACTTAGTACAATGCCAGTCAGACCTGCTGTTCTGATGGCTTGACGGTCTTGCTTGCCTTTGGCTTGCCCCACACGAATGCTTGTGGCTATAGATAAGCCTAAGGGCACCATGAAGGTTATGGCTGCGGTTTGCAAGGCTATTTGGTGAGCAGCTAAGGCATCTTGTCCAATAATGCCCATTAGAAAAGATACAGTAGAGAACATGCCAACTTCAAAACCTAAAATAAGTCCTATGGGTATGCCTATACTTATGAGTTCTTTGGCTATGCTTAGGTCAGGTTTAAAGCTTTCGAAGAGTTTGTAGTTTTTGTAGTGAATAATTGCGTAACTAAGTAAGCTAATAAACATAACGCTGTAGACAAAACTGCTTGCGTAGCCTGTACCCACAATGCCTAGCTCAGGGAAGCCCCATTTTCCAAAAATCAGGGCGTTATTAGCAACTATATTTAAAACAACTGCCACAAAGCTTAAAAGCATAATAGGGCGAGTGTTGCCTAAACCTTCAAATAAACCTCTTGTAGCAGTAAGACCTAGAACAGGCAAAAAGCCCCATGCGATAGCTTTTAAGTAAGCTACGCTTAAAGCAACCGTAGCTGGGTCTTGCCCCATGCCCAGTAATAAGCGTTCAGCTTGTGAAAAAATAAGAAAAGCAGGTAGGCTTAGTAGAATCGCTAAAGCAAGGCCATGTCGTAACGAGCGACTAATGCTTTGCGTATCACCTGCACCATAAGCTTGAGAAACCATGGGCCCTAAGGCCAACAGTACACCTGATAAGATAATTTGTAACAAATGAAAAAAAGTCCCACCTAAGGCTATGGCAGCGAGCGCTTGATTGCCTAAACGACCCACCATAAGCGTATCTATAAAGGTAAGTGAGTTTTGAGCCAATTGCGCAAAAATGAGCGGCAAGGCCAGTTTTAAGAGGGGCAAGAATTCTTTACGCATCTTCATCATTCACTAAACAAGCACTAAGAAGTTATGCTACCTTTAGTTAGCTCACTAAAGAGCTTTCGAGAGTACGCTAGAGTTAACACTAAAGAAACATAGTCTTATAATCAAAGTATCTAGATAGGTAATTTATGATCAAGCAAAACCAAAAAAATAAAGCAAAGCAAAGTGATGATAAGCATTTAAGTTGGCAGCAAAAACTCTGGCGTGAAGTTAAAGGCTACGCAGAAGCAATCATTATTGCCTTAGTCATAACAACCTTTTTGTTTACCACAGTAGGTGTTGCAGGTAGCTCTATGGCGCCTAGTTTAGATGGGGGTAACGGTACTATCATTAACTCTCTCTTAACCGGTGACAGGCTTTTTGTACCTAAGTATGAAACATGGTTACGTCGCGCCCGAATTCTTGGTCACTACCAAAGGGGTAGCGTAATTATTTTTAGAGAACCTGCTGATTCACCTTATGTAGGTACAAGACGTGATTTTCTTGTTAAACGCCTTACTGGCTTACCCGGTGACAAAATACGTATTGAAAATGGTCGTGTTTTTGTTAATGACTATGAGTTAGACCAAGGCTTCTTAACTGATAATGGCGGTAATTTAGGCTCGAGTAATCTTAGTGAGATTACGGTGCCTCCTAATGAGTATTTTGTGTTGGGAGATAACCGTACCAATAGTGTTGATTCTCGTATTTATGGCACTATTCCTTTTATGTCTGTGGCAGGTAGAGCGCCCTCTGTTATTTGGCCACCTAGACGTGATGGTGCTATGAATTGGCGTGTCTTAACGCCGCCTGCTACCTTTGCTAACATTCCTGATGCAACTGAGTAGCACTTATGACAACTAAGTCTTTAAAAAAGCCGGAGTTAATGAGCCCTGCGGGTTACTGGCCGCAGCTTAATGCTGCGGTTGAAGCGGGTGCTGATGCAGTCTTTTTTGGCTTGAAGCATTTTACAGCTCGAGCTAAAGTTGGTTTTGATTTAGCTGAATTAGCTGATGTCATGACAGCATTGCATGAGCGGGCAGTTAAGGGCTTTGTTACCTTTAATACGCTTGTCTTTGATACAGAGCTTTATGAAGCGGAGCGTGCTTTGGTAGCTATTGCTGAGGCGGGTGCTGGCGCCATTATTGTGCAAGATATTGGTATTGCGCAGTTAGCAAAAAAAATAGCGCCTGACCTTGAAGTGCATGGTAGTACGCAAATGAGCATTACAAGTGCTCAAGGTGCAGAGCTTGCCAAGTCTTTTGGTTGTAATCGTGTTGTTTTAGGGCGCGAGTTGAGCTTGCAAGATATAGAGCGCATTGCTAAAGCTACAGATGTTGAGCTTGAAGTGTTTGTACATGGCGCTTTGTGCGTATCTTACTCAGGGCAGTGTTTTAGTAGTGAGGCATGGGGTGGGCGTAGTGCCAACCGAGGGCAATGTGCGCAAGCTTGCCGTTTAACTTATGACCTTATGGTTGATGGGTTGCATAAAGAGTTAGCTGACACTCGCTATTTACTGTCACCCGGTGACTTATATGCTTTACATAAGGTACCTGAATTGGTGCGTTTAGGTGTGGATTGCTTCAAAATTGAGGGGCGTTATAAAGATAGTGACTATGTTGCTTTAACAACCCAAGCTTACCGAAAAGCCATAGATGAAGCCTGCGCAGGCTTAGAGCTTTCTGTAACAAAACAAGAAGAACTGGTTTTAGAGCAAGTGTATTCGCGGGGTTTAGCAGCTCATTTTATGTCTGGCACCAATCATCAAACCGTTGTGAAAGGTCGCGCCCCTAGGCATCGTGGTGTCAAAGTAGGCGAAGTGACAGCTGTTCACTATGGTGCACTGGATGTTGCTTTTGAACACGAGCTAAAACGGGGTGACGGGCTTGTCTTTGACGCAGCTAGCTGGCGTAGCCCTGAGGAGCGCGAAGAGGGCGGCAATATTTATGAACTACAGTTCTTAAATAAAGGCCAAGTAAGGCTCGAGTTTGCTAATAGGGCAATTGATTTTACACGTATTCGTGTGGGTGACTGGGTTTGGCGTACTTCAGATGCGAGTGTTGACGCTTTGGCTAAGCCTTTTATAAATGCCAAGCATCCGGTTTACACTAAGGCTGTTTCGTTTGAAATAACAGCTAAACTTGCTGAACCTCTGCTTATAACTGCTATAACTGAAGATGGCTTACGTGTAAGTTTAAGTAGTGCAAAGCCTTTAGAAGCTGCGCAGAAACGTGCTTTAGATGACGCTATGTTAAGCGATCAACTCGGTCGTTTGGGGGGTACTGCTTTTCATTTAGGTAACGTTACGCTTAATGCTGCCGACGCTGTATTTATACCTGTCAGTGAACTTAATCAGCTTAGGCGTGATCTTATTGAATCCTTACTCGAGTTAAGACGTGATCAAGGCAAAAGGGTTACTAACGCACCTTTACATGCTGAACTTTTCAACTTAAGCAGCACTGAAGAGCCTAGGCTTGAAGCAGCAAAGCTACATGTTCTGGTACGCACCCCTGAACAATTAGACGCAGCGTTAGCTGCTCAGCCTGACAGCATAACGCTAGATTACCTTGAGCTTTACGGCTTAAAACCCTCAGTACAAAAAGTAAGAGATGCAGGCATAACTGTGCGCGTAGCTAGCCCACGCATTTTAAAACCTAGCGAACAAAATATCATTAAATTCTTAGTGAGTTTAGAGTGCGAAATCTTAGTGCGCTCAGGTGGCTTACTGCATGACCTAAGACAACTCGAGCAGCCACCCGTGCTATCTGGTGATTTTAGTTTAAATGCAGCCAATGCATTAAGTAGCAAAACTTATTTAGATATGGGTTTAAAAAGCCTAACCCCTACACATGACTTAAATGCACAGCAAATTATTGACTTAGCTAACTTTATAGATACCAGTAAACTAGAAATTATTGCTTATCAGCATTTAGCTGTCTTTCACACCGAACACTGTGTTTTTTGTCGTTTTTTATCTGACGGGACTGATTACACAAACTGCGGGCATCCTTGCGAGCAGCACAAAGTTGCACTCAAAGACAAACAAGGCCGCCTGCACCCAGTCTTAGCAGATGTAGGTTGCCGCAACACTGTATTTGGGGCAGAAACACAAGCCGCCACCAAACACCTAAGCAACTGGCTAAACGCAGGCATAAGCAACTACAGGCTCGAGTTTGTTCATGAAACTGCAGAGCAAGTTAGTCAAACCATTCAGGCCTTTAAAGAAGCCTTTAGAACACAAGCATTTGACACACTCGAGCTTTCTTTGCGTGCCATTGCGCCTGAAGGCACTACTGAGGGTAGTTTTTTTGTACCTGATGATGTTGAGCTTTTGCCTATGATTTAATACTCAGCTGAATTATAAAGTCTTGCGACATTCATAATTCTGACCTTGTCGACGTAGTCGAGACAGGTTTGGGGAGTAAGCTCAGACTCCGTCAGTCTTATGACACAATTAAATCAGTTTAGTATAAGACCCCTCTTCTGATTCATACCAATCTGCATAGCCCATAAACAAAAAGAGCTGCACCTAAATGCAGCTCTTTTTGTTTGACTTTATAGATTTGCTATTAAGCGTTATTCCAAGCAGCCATAATGGCTCTTTTTGCCATGGTTTTAGCTAGCTGAACGCGGTAGCCTGCATCTGCAAAAGAGTCTTCTAGAGCTTCTATACCTTCAGCGGCAGCAGCGGCAGCCGTTGCAACAGCATCTGCACTAAAGGCTTTTCCTTCTAAGGCACTTTCTACAGCACTGGCTCGGTAAGCTCCATCAGAAACCCCTGTTACACCTACTCTTAAATTGCCTATGCTGTCGCCATTTTTATCTAGGCTTACAGCTACACCCACAACTGCGTAACCACTAGCAGGATGCTTGAACTTCTGGTAGCTACTACCACCAGAGTGCTTAGGTACACGAATCTCAGTTAAGATTTCTCCGTCACCAACAGCCGTTTCGAAGAAGCCTTGAAAAAAGTCACTTGCTGGCACAACACGCTCACCGCTTGCACTTTGTATAACCATGCTTGCGTCACTAGCCAAAATAGCTGCGGGTGGGTCACCTGCAGGGTCTGCGTGCGCAATACTGCCACCAATAGTGCCTAAGTTTCGTACTTGCATATCACCAACCTCCGAAACGGTTTGGGCAAGTATCTTAGCGTTTTCTTGAATAACGGCTGAGCTTTCAATTTGTCTGTAGGTGGTGAGTGCTCCTATAGCAATGTAGTCACCTTTATCATGAACATACTGCATAAGGCTTCGCAAGTTTTTCATGTCAATAAGATGCGCTGGTGTTGCTAAGCGTAGCTTCATGGTGGGTAATAAACTATGGCCACCTGCTAACAGCTTGGCTTCGTCACCATGTTCGTTCATGAGTTTTAAGGTTTCTTCTACGCTGTAAGGCGCGTGGTAAGTAAAATTGGCTGGGTACAAGATTGACTCCTTTCAGTCTTAGGGTTTGCTTTTTGCTTAATCTGCGGCTTCTGCTGAAGCTGCATCTTGAATAGCTTGCCAAATTCTTGGTGGGCTAAGGGGCATATCTAAATGCGTAATGCCAAACGGCTCTAAAGCGTCATTAACAGCATTTGCCATAGCAGCGGTACTAGCTATGCAACCAGCTTCACCAATGCCCTTAACACCTAATGGGTTGTGCGGGCTTGGTGTTACAGTGTGTTCAATTTCAAAACTTGGCAAGTTGTGCGCTCTTGGTAAAGCGTATTCCATATAATTTGCACTTATAAGCTGCGCATTGTCATCATAAACTGCATTCTCAAGTAAAGCTTGCGCTACGCCTTGGGCAATACCGCCATGCACTTGACCTTGTACAATAAGCGGGTTAATTTGCGGACCACAATCATCTACCGCAATGTAGCGCAAAATATCAACTTGACCTGTGTCAGGATGAACTTCTACAACAGCAATATGCGTGCCAAAAGGATACACAAAGTTAGCAGGATCATAAAAAGCAGTCGCTTCTAAACCCGGCTCTAAATCAGCAGGATAGTTATGCGCTAAGTGAGCCTGCAAAGCAATATCACCAAAACTCACAGCTTTATCTGGAGAGCCTTTTACCTGAAAGCTACCCTCTTGAAAATCAATATCATCTTCACGCGCTTCGAGCAAATGCGCCGCAATTTTCTTTGATTTATCAACAATTTTTTCTACTGCTTTAACAATAGCACTGGTACCAACAGGGCCACTACGGCTACCATAGGTACCCCAACCATGCGGCATTTTACCAGTATCACCATGAACAATCTCTACGGCTTCCATGCTAACACCTAATCTGTCAGCAACAATTTGAGCAAAGGCTGTCTCATGACCTTGACCATGTGAGTGAGAACCTGTAAAAACTTCAACCGTTCCTGTTGCAGTGACACGCACTAAGCTACTTTCCCACTGACCTGCTTGCGCACCTAAGCTACCGACAAGTGCAGAGGGTGCCAAACCGCAAGCTTCAAGGTAAGTTGAAAACCCAATACCTATATAACGGCCATTTTTACGACCTTCAGCTTGTTCTTTTTTAAGATTCTCATAATCAGCCATTTTAAGGGCTTTATCAAGCGCAGGCAAATAATTACCACTATCATAAACAAGTGCAACAGGTGTCTGATAAGGGAACTCATCTGGACCAATAAAGTTCTTCTTACGAAACTCAACCGCGTCCATACCTAATTCTTGCGCCATGCGACTCACAATACGCTCAAGTAAGTAAGTGGCCTCAGGTCGACCTGCCCCCCTGTAGGCATCTACGGGCGTAGTGTG
>CAZWJZ010000245.1:0-3672 GCA_964634665.1 uncultured bacterium
GTGTATGGTTTGTGTGTTGGGTTGGTTTTTTGTTTTTTGTTTTAGTTGTTTGGCTAGGGTTGGGTCTGCTTCTATGAGTATGATTTTTTGGGGGTTGTGGGTTTGGAAGTGGGGTAGTTCGGTGCAGTGGCCTGCGCCTAGGTGGATGATGGTGTGTATGGGTGGGGTTTGGTTGGTCATGGGTTTATTGGTTTAGTAGGGTGTGGTGGAGTAGGGGGTTTATGGTGGTGTTTTTGAGTTCTGGGTGCTTGTTTAGGTGGGTTTGAGTGTTGAAGTTGGGGCTTGGGTTTTTTAGTTCGGTTGCGCCTATGAGTAGGTAGTGTGTTGCTGGGTTCATGTTGGTTTGTTTGACTTCTGGGTATTGTTGTTGGTACCAGTTTTTGTCGAAGTGGGGTGAGTTTTCTATGATGGTTTGGGCTTGGCTTAGGGTGTAGGTTTTTAGTGTTTCTATGAGGTGGTTGGGGGTTGTTTGTGTTTTTTTGGGTGTTGCTGCTTTTGGTTTAGTTTTTTCTTGTATTTCTTGTGTTGCTTTTGTCTTAGATGTTGTGCTTTTGGTGGCTACTTTTTTTGTTGGTGAAGTAAGTTCTTTAGCCAAGCTTTGGGCTTCTTTTTTGTATTTTTGGAATTGTCTTTCTAAGTATTTTATGCGTTGTTTTTGTTCTTCTTTTTGTTGTTTTAGTTCTTTTCTGTCTTTGCTCCATGCGGCTAGTTTTGAGTCTTTTTCTTTGAGTTGTTGTTGTTGTTCTTGTACTAGGTTTTGGTTGGCTTGGAGTTGTTTTTGGTTTGTTTGGGCTTTTAGGTAGTAGGTTTCGAGTTCTTCTTGTACTTGGTGTAGTTGTAGTAGTAAGAGTTCGTTTTCTTCTTTGAGTTCGGTGTTGTTTTCTTGTTCTTTGATTTGTTTGTTTAGCTCTGTGTTTTCTTGCTCGAGTTTTGTATTTTTGCTTTGGCTGTCTTTGAGTTGTTGGGTTAGGGTGGCTATTTGTTTTTCTTGTTCCATTTTGTTGGTTTCTATTTCTGACTTTGTTTTTTGTGTTTCTGTGACTAAGGTTTGTTTTTCGCTTATTTCTTTTTGGGCTTGTTTTAGTTCTTCTTGTATTTTGTTTTGAGCTTGCTTTGTTTGTTCATGACCTTTTTGAGTTTCAGTTAATTGCTGTTCTAGCATTGTGATTTTTTGGCTTGCTTCTGCTTGTTGTTTTTCTAGGCTTTGCTTGTCTTTTTGTGTTGCTTCTAATTGTTGGATTTTAAGTTCGTATTGTTTCTTGTTTTCTTGGAGTTCTTTTTGTGTTTTGTTGCTTTGCTCGAGTTTTTGGTTTAGGTCATTGTATTGTTGTTGTAGTGCTTGGAGTTTGTTATTTTGTTCGTTTTTTTCTTTTTGTGTTTCTGTGACTAAGGTTTGTTTTTCGCTTATTTCTTTTTGGGCTTGTTTTAGTTCTTCTTGTATTTTGTTTTGAGCTTGCTTTGTTTGTTCATGACCTTTTTGAGTTTCAGTTAATTGCTGTTCTAGCATTGTGATTTTTTGGCTTGCTTCTGCTTGTTGTTTTTCTAGGGTTTGTTTGTCTTTTTGTGTTGCTGCTAGTTCTTTGTTTTTAAGTTCGTATTGTTTTTTGTTTTCTTGTTGTGCTAAAAAGAGGGTTTCTAGTTCTTCTTGTACTTGGTGTAGTTGTAGTAGCAAGAGTTCGTTTTCTTCTTTGAGCTCTTGTTGTTCTTGGCTTGTTTTTTTGCTTTGTTCTAGTTCTTTATTGCTATTGTCTAATTGTTGTTTGACTTGCCCATGTTGATCTTGTAGTTGTTTGAATTGAATGCTTAGCAAGTCTTTTTCTTCGTTTAAGTGTTTGTTTTTGGTTATGGTTTTTTGCAGTTCAGCATTAGCAGTTGTTTCTTTTCTTTCTAAGCTGCTGAGTTTTAACTCGAGTTCGTTGAGTTGGTTTTCGAGTGTGCGTTTTGTGTTTTGTAGGGTTTGGCTTTGTTCTTTTTCGTTAGTTAGGGCTTGTATGTATTCTTTGATTTGTGAGTTTAGGTTTTCTATTTGGGTTGCTAGGTTTTTTTGTTCTTCGTTTAGTCTGTTGACTTGTTGTTTTTTTATTTCTTGTGTTTCGAGTAGTTCTCTTAGGCTGTTTTGGGTTTGTTTGTTTTCTTGTTTTTGTTGCTCTAGTTGGTTTTGTAGGGTTTTGTGTTCACTTAGTATTTGCTCTAGGTTTATGTTTAGCTCGTTTTGTTCTATGGGTAGTGAGCTGGCGTCTAACTCTGCGTTTAATAGGGTCAGTTCACTGTTTTGGTTTATAGCTTCTTTTATGATTAAGATTGTTAGGGGTTTGGTGGGTTCTGTTGTGTAGGTTTGTATGTTAGTTGTGGTGTTTATGCTTAGCTCGAGTTGTTCTTGTAGTGTTTTTAGGTAGCTTTGTGGGTTGTTAATTGCGTTGCTGGCGTTTATTAGGTGGCATTTGCTTCTGTTTTGTCGGTAGAAGTTTAGGATGGCTTGGGTGTTTTTTTGCCATTCTTCTGTGCTTTGTTTGAGGTTTTGTTTGTGTTCTAGTTTTTTGGCTAGGGTGATTTCTGCTTGTTGGTAGTAGATGAGGGTTTGGCTGGTTTTGTCGTTAAATAGTTGTTGTAGTTGTGTGGTTTGTTTTGCTGTTGTTATGAGGCTGTTGGCTTGTTCTAGTAGTGATTCGTGATGTGTGTCTTTGTTGTCTTGGGTAAATCTGTGTATGAGGGGTAGGAGTTGTTCTTTTGATTCTGTGTCTAGAAATAAGTGAATTATGGTTTTTATTTTTTGATTGTTACTGTTTGGTGTTTCACTAAGTACTAGGCCTTTTATTGGGCTTTGTGCTTCTAGCTTGCTTGGGCTTTCCGTAATCATTTCTGATTGGCTGGTGTTGATTTGTATGTTCATCAAAAAAAACCTTTCGTTCTTTGCCCTTTAAACGAAATAAGCATGAGGGATGGGTTGTGCTGTCTATTGCTAGACTAATTTTTTAACTTTAACATATTCTTTTGTTAATGTTTTTAGCTTGTGAGTTTGTTATTTTCACAACTTTGTGATTAGCTCACGTTGGCTTATCAAAACATAATTTGTTCTTTTGTTTTGTGACTTGTTTTACACGCTGAACCTAGGTTTCTAACTCCTTAAAACTTTTGATTTTAAGGTGCTTATAGGGGTAGGTTTAGCAACTGGCAATACAAGTCATGAACTCTTTTTGCGTGTACTAAGGGGTCATGCTTTTTTTGTAGTTTTTGGCTTAGCAGACTCAGTTCTTTTTGGTGGTATTGGGGGGTGTTTATGGCTTTGTGTATAAGCTTGGTGTAGCTTAGGGGTTCGTCGTCTGGGCTTAAGAACTGGTCTTGCATGTCTTTTAGGGTTTCTTTGTGTCCGCCTTTGTTTGCGGCTATTATGGGTGTGTCTACGTAGAGGGCTTCCATGGGTGCTCGGCCCATGGGTTCTTGTTTGGCTGTGGCGAGCATGCAGTCGCAGGCTGCTATGACAGCGAGTATGTTGTCTTGGTAGCCTAGGTTTAGTAGTTTGCCGTTACCGCCTTTTTGGGTGTAGATTTTGTTTAGTTTTTGGTAGTAGCTTTCACTTCTTATGCCTACGCAGGCAAATTTGTAGTTTGGGTATTTTTTGTTTGTTTTAGCGGCTATTTTTGCAAATAAGTCCCAGCGTTTTCGTGCGCTTGT
>CAZWJZ010000245.1:3682-6987 GCA_964634665.1 uncultured bacterium
GTGTTGGCTACCATGCCTATGAGTTTGTCTTCTTTTTCTAGGTTTAGGGTTTTGCGAAAGTTTTGTGCTTTTTTTATGGCTTCGTCTTTGTTTTCTAGTATGACTGGGTCGTCTATGGTTATGATTTTTGGTTTAAGGTAGTCATCTGCGCAGGTATATACATAGTTAGATATGCTTATTATTTTGCTAGCATTCTCTAGCCATTGTTTGGCTATGGCTGGGTGTGAGAAGAAGCCGCGTTCATGCCATATGTGGGGCTGTTTGAGTTGTTGGCAGTAGTACCCCCAAGTTCGGTGCATGTTTGCGTCATTGGTGTGAATGAAGGATATGTTTTCTTCTGTTAATAGTTTTTTTACGTCATTTAGATTTTTATGTAAATTGAGTAGTTTTTCAGCTGTTATTTCTTCGCGTTTAGGCATGTAAGGTAGCGTTATGTGCTTAACCCTAAAGCCTTCTCGTTCTAAGTAAGAAATACTCGAGCCTTTGTTGTGTACTAGAAATAATGGGCTTACGCCGAAGTGTTTTAGGTATTTGGCTAGGGTGATGGTGGCTATTTCTGCGCCACCTGGGTTTGCTAGGTTTGGGTCGTTTGATTGGTTGTTTCTGCCTGCAATTGGGAATGCGACGGTGATGGGCTTCATGGTTTAGGGGTGAATAGCGGTTGTTTTTGGGTTTGTGTTTGGGTGTTCTTGGGTTTGGCTGTCGCTATTCGTCGTGGCTGTCCTCTCGTATATTTGATCGAGGATGATTTTAGCACGTTCGGTGTTGCTGTCTGTAGTTTGTTGGTCTGGTTGTGGAAACTCAGTTTTTTTTGCTGTGCTTGTGATCTCTTGTGGCTTAGTCATTATGTCGTTTATGCGTTTTGCGTGGTAGGCGTAGCCAAAGTTTTGTTCTACATAGTTTGTGGCTTTGTCAACTTGGGCTTGGTAGTAACTTGGGTTGGCCATGAGTTGATCAACAATGCTGAGTACGTCATCTGCTTGAGCATATAGGGCTGCTTCTTTGAAGAGGGGTTCGTATATTTCTGGTAATACTACGGGTAACCCTACGGCCATGGCTTCAAAAATGACTCTGCCAAAACTTTCTATCCAGTTTGTGTGAGTGTAGTAAACAAAGACATCGTGTTTGGCTAAGAAGGTTTTAGGGTCTTCTGTACCGAACTCAGTTACATTCCAATTATTAGGTAGCTTTCTACCTAAAGTTTCTTGGGGGGTTTCTGCTCCGCCTAGTACATTTACGCTGTATTTGGTACCACCGACTGGGTAAATTTTTTCTAGCGTTTCTTTATCTTCAGGCCATTTTACATATTGGTCTCTTGAGTGTCTGCATAGTTTGATGCGGGTGAACATTTCGGGTCGCTCTTTGCGTTGCCATTCTTTTATGTTGATTATGTTGTGCCAGTTTTCTGGGCTTAAGTTTATGTGGTGTAATTCATGAGCGTGGTGTTGCGTTAGTGCATCTCGTACGAGTGGGCCTATGGGGCTCCAGATGGCTTCTTTGCCGAAGTATTTTTTGAGGTTTTGGCTGCAAGTTGCTAGGTCGTACATGGTTTCACTATTAGGGCCGTAGTCTCGTTTGGGTGGTTGATTTACAATGACTCTTATGTGTTTTGCGTCTACTTCGGGTATGTATTCTTGCCAGTCTTGTAAGACCCATGGCAGTCTTATGAGTAGTAAGTCGCAACTTACGCTTTCACCAAATACGATTTGTTCTGCATTGCCTTCTTTTATGAGTTTATAGATTTCTGGGTTTGTGTTGCGTGTTGGGTTCATGTGGTAGCTAGACATTTGTATTAAGCCTGTACGCAGGCCTAAGGAGGCATTAGCTTTTATTTCTTCTGCGTTGGACATGCTTGTTCCGCCAGGCATGCGGAAGTCTGATACTAGAATAATGTCAAATTTTCTTTTTTGATTTTCTTCAACTTCACGTTGGGGTTTCATGGGTTCTGGTAACGGAAAGACTCTTCTTTTTTGGGGGTAGTCTATGAAGAGTTTTTTGCTTTGGCGGTGGTAGAGCTTGTGGTTATCTTCGTAGGTTTTGCGTACGCCCATTTTGTAGCCATGATAGCCAAATGTTTCTGATCCTGTTAGTGATTCATCGGTTTGTCTTTGGAATGATAAGGGGCCCGTGTCAAGGTGCTGTATAGCTTGTTTACCAAAGCGTTTTTGTATGCGGCGCATGAATTCTGAGTCTGCAGCAAATCTGACGGAATCCCAGTAGCCAATTTTT
This sequence comes from uncultured bacterium, assembly GCA_964634665.1. Lineage (GTDB taxonomy): Bacteria > Deinococcota > Deinococci > Deinococcales > Trueperaceae > JAHEBB01. The sequence goes on from CAZWJZ010000245.1 coordinate 5,912, forward strand.
TGTAGGACGGTTTCATGGCGAAACATGAGGGAGGATATGTTGAATTGTAAGTAGAAGCCTGGGTTACCACGTCTATAGAAGTTTAGGTTTTCGCTTATGCGTGCTTGTTGAGATGTATTGGCCATAATGTCTGGGTTTTCTAGTAAGTGTTTGGCTTGTAGTTCTATTTTTTGGGCGTGTGACCAGTCATCTGCATCATTTATGGTTATGAAATCACCTGTTGCTATTTTTAGTGCTCTATTTCTAGCAACGTAGGGGCCTGAGTTACGCTCATTTCTAATGAGTTGTATGCGCTTATCTTGTTCTAAGTAACGGGCTACAACTGCCACGGTTTTATCGGTACTACAGTCATCTGAAACGATAATTTCAAAGTTCTGCCATGTTTGTTGTAGCAAAGAATCAAGTGTGGTGCTTATGGTTTTTTCTGCGTTATAGGCCGGAATAATAATGGTGACTTTAGCTTGAGAATCATCTATTTGTGTAGCTTGTTCAATGGTTTTTAATCGGTCATAAGGAAGATCTGTAATTTTATCAGTTAGTTCAACTTTGCTTAAATTACAAAAGCTTAAAGCTTGGTTTATGCTTGTTATTTTTTCTTCTTCCGTGCTTTTATAACGACTATAGGCTAAGTACAGGTCTGCGTGGGCATCTTCTTCTAAAGCGTTTGCTAGTACGGCTTGACTTTGCCCACTTTGATCTAGTAAATCAAGGGCTTCTGCTGCTAAAACCGCTTTTCGTCTTTTTAATTCAGGGTTTAGTTCTGGTTCAGAAACGCTCAGGTGCTCGAGTAAGTGAAGGCAAGTTTGAGCATCTTCTTGTGTGTACTGGTTTGCATGCCAAACAGCGAGTTCCCAGAGGGCAAGTTGCTTTAGGTAGGGGTTGTCTGTGTGAGTAATAAGGTCATGAAATTCTTTGAGTGCTCTTTGCTGAAAACCCAAGTTAAGAAATCGTAATTTGAGTTCTCGTAGCTTACTATGTGCTTCTTTTTGTTGTTTCTGTTCAGGGCTAGTTTCAGCGTCTGGTAGGGGCGAGCGGCCTTCTTTTATACCAAAGCTTAAGTAGTGAACAAGCGGGTT
>CAZWJZ010000246.1:0-6976 GCA_964634665.1 uncultured bacterium
GGCAGTTATCCTTAAGAAATTTAGATATTACGGATTCAAGAAATAAGCTTAATCTTTATAGCAAAGCAGGCGTTCTTGCTAAGGATAGTGGCATAGCTGAGCTGCTTGATAGTAATGACTAGGCAGGCAAAAAGATACAAGCTTAGTCAAGAAAGACAAAATGCAAGCTTTAAATAGAACAACAGCAGCTTTACCACTACAGCAGCCTGAGCGCATTGTGCAGTTTGGTGGCGGCAACTTCTTACGCGCTTTTGTTGACTGGATGGTTGACATCCTAAACAAAAAAGCAGACTTTAACTCTACGGTGGTGGTGGTAAAACCAACAGCTCGGGGTTCTTATGAGGCTTTAGATAAGCAGGAAGGATTATTTCATACGCGTTTGTTTGAAATGGATGATGGTGAACTTAAGACCTCTACGCGTTTAATTAGCTGCGTGAGTCGCAGTCTTAACCCTTATGAAAGCTTTGAATCCTTTCTGGATTTAGCTAAGCAAGATGAGCTGCAGTTTGTTGTTTCGAACACTACTGAGAGTGGTATTGCCTTTGAGCCTTCAGATGGCTTTGCAGATGCGCCTCCGAGTAGTTTTCCTGCCAAACTATGCCGCTTTTTGTTTGAACGCTTTGAACATTTTTCTGGTGATGCGTCTAAAGGTTTAGTCATTTTGCCTTGTGAGCTTATTGAAGATAATGGTCTTGAGTTAAAACACGTTGTTTTGCAATATGCCCAGCTTTGGCATTTAAGTAATGACTTTATAGCTTGGCTTGAAGAAAGTAATAGTTTTTGCAATACCTTGGTTGATCGCATTGTGACAGGCTTACCTAAAGTTGGCCTTAGTGAACTTTGGCATGAGATTGGCTTTGAAGATCAGCTATTTGTAACGGCCGAGGCGTACCATAGCTGGATTATTGATGGTCCTGACTGGCTCAAAGAAGTTTTCCCTATAGCCAAGACAGATTTAAATGTTGTTTTTACCAATGACTTAAGTGCGCAACGAAACATAAAGGTACGCATTCTAAATGGAGCGCACACCTCACTAGTGCCCGTAGCCTTTCTTTTTGGTAAGCGCACAGTAGATACGGCTATAAGCAATCCTATACTTTATGACTACCTTAAAACTTTAATTTATGAAGAAATACTACCAACCCTTAAAGAACCTAAAGAAGAACTCGAGTCTTTTGCTGCGGCTACTTTGAAGCGCTTTTCAAATCCAACTTTAAATCATCAGCTTAGTGCTATTGCGCTTAATTCAACAAGTAAATTTAAGACGCGCTTACTGCCAACTCTGCTTGACTATTATGGCAAGACAGGTGAGCTTCCTAAGCGCATTGTTTTTGCTTTTGCTTGCCTTATTCGTTTTTACAAGGGTGACTGGCAAGGTGAGAAAACGCCCGTGCAAGATGACACTGCAACGCTGGCATGGTGGGCTGAACTTTGGACTGAATATGATTCAATGTCTAGTCTTAGTGAAGCTGTACTAGCTAATACAGTTTTATGGGGGCAAGATTTAAGAGAAATCAAAGGCTTAGCAAGTCTATTAACGCGTAATCTTGAGGCACTCGAGAAATTACCTTTTGAGCAAATACTTGTGAGTTTAAGCGCTTCTTAAGGCTAAGATTTGTTTACACTTAGGGCTTATTTAGAGTCACTTTTTTCATTAATAGCGCTATATGAGCTCGTAAGTCTTAGTGTTTTTATGGCTATGAAACTAAGCTGAATTACGCATGTCGAAAGACTTTATAATTCCGACCTAGGGACTAAGTTCAGACTGCCTTAGTCTTATGTCACGATTAAATCAGTTTAGGATAACAGCCCTCTTTTAAGTACCTGCTGATATCTAAAGCTACTTGCCTATTTTGCTTAAACTATGAGAAAAATCATGTAGCTAACTGCTAAGTGTGAAAAATAAAACTTTAGGCTTCGAACTAACTAAGCCAAAGCAATTAGGCGTGATAGCCTAGTACAATGCCTAAAGAAAATCCGCAAGAAACAAAAAAACCTGCCAATTTTGTTCGTTTCTTAAGTTATGTTAAACCTTACATCTGGTTTATTGTCATTGCTTCTGTAGGTGGCATCATTAAATTTACAGTGCCGTTACTCATACCTCAAGTCACAAGATATTTACTTGATGATGTTTTTCTAAGCTCGAGTTTAAGCAAAGCAGAGCAGCTAACTATTTTGCTTAGAACGCTTGGCTTAATGGGCCTCTTGTACATTTTTATTTGGGCACCTGCTACCTATGCGCGTAGTTATTTTGCGGGACTTGCTGGGCATAAAGCTGTTTTTGATTTAAGGCAAAAACTTTATGAACACATCATGCGTATGTCTGCTTCTTTTTTTGATAAGCACCGCTCTGGTTCTATTGTGTCTCGTCTTATTAGTGATGTTGCGCTTATGCAGAACCTTGTGGGTAATGCACTAACAAATGTTTGGATGGATTCTGCCGCTATTGTAGTGGTCCTCTTTTTCTTGTTTCGTATTGATGTTGGAATTACCTTTGTTGCGCTAGCTACTTTTCCTTTTTACATTGTGATTTTCAGAAAATTTCAAAGTCGCATTCGTACTGCTACCCATGTGATTCAAGAAGGTACGTCACAACTGGCTGGTAACGCTCAAGAAAAAATTGCGGGTAATCATGTGGTGCATGCATTCAACCAAGAACACCGCGAAGGTCGCTACTTTAAGCGTGACTCCAATGAACTGCTTTCAGCAACGGTTAAACTATTACGATTCCGTGGCGGTAACGCTGGCGTTACAGGCATATTAACGCAAGGTGCTCCCCTACTTGTATTGCTTTATGGTGGCTATTTGGTCATCAATGGTGGCTTAACCATAGGCGAGCTAGTCGCTGTCAATTTATACCTTTCTCCACTTTATTTACCACTCGAGCGTTTTTCTGAACTGAATGTTATTTTGTCTAATTCTTTAGCAGCACTTGATCGTGTTTTTGAAGTAATGGATGAAAACCCTGATATTGAAGATGCAAAAGATGCAAAAGATGCTGAAAATGTTAAAGGGCAAGTTAGCTTTGAACATGTTCACTTTAGTTATTCTCAAAAGGATGATAGCCCAGTTGCAGTTCTTGAAGATATTAGTTTTAAGGCTGAACCGGGTCAAAAAATTGCGCTGGTCGGGCCAAGTGGGTCAGGTAAAAGCTCACTGATTAGTTTAATTCCTCGTTTTTATGATGTCACTGAAGGCCGTATTTTACTAGATGGTCAAGATATTCGTGACCTAAAAACAAAATCACTCAGGCAGCACATTAGCATTGTGCTGCAAACCCCTGTTTTATTTTCAGGTAGTGTCAAGCAAAACATTCTTTACGGAAAACCTGGCGCGAGCGAAGAAGCTTTAATTGCAGCAAGCAAAAATGCTAACGCACTCGAGTTTATTGAGGCGTTACCTAAAGGGTTTGCTAATGAGGTGGGTGAAGGGGGTGGCTTTTTATCTGGTGGGCAGCGGCAAAGAGTTACCATTGCACGTGCGTTTCTGAAGAACCCGCAGATTCTTATTTTAGATGAGGCTACCTCTGCGCTTGATAGTGCTTCTGAGAAGCTTATTCAGGCAGCTTTAGAAAAACTTATGGAGAACCGCACTACCTTTATTGTGGCACATCGTCTTTCAACCATCATTAATGCCGATACGATTTTGGTTATGAAGGATGGGCGTATTGTTGATAAAGGTACGCATAGTGAGTTACTCGACCGTGAAGGTTTGTATCAAAAGCTGTATCAGGGTTTGAGTTAAGTCTAGGCTAAATTTAGCTAAGACTTAGCAGTGAGCTTCGCAAAATGACCAGTTTTTTCCCGCAATAGCTTTGGGTGGATGCGCTTTAATAAAGGCTATGGTTTCTTCAAGGGAATCTATAATGGTTAAATAGTCATCGTAAGCGTAGCCTTGCGCGAGTTGCTTAAGTAGCGGGTAAACAGGTTTTTCTTTAATCCAGTAGTCTTTATTAAAAAACACCATCGGGCTTATTTCACCTAGGCTCACATAATGATTTTGGGTGGCATCTTGAAAGATTTCTTGAATGGTGCCTGCACTACCCGGTGCAAAGACAATACCGTGTTTAGCTAGGCTTACTAAACCCTCCTCACGCACACTATTAGCAAAATACTTTGCAATATGACTTGCAAATGCATTTGGGGGTTCATGTCCATAAAGCCATGTGGGAATAGCAAGATTAGGATACTCGAGTGTTTCTAGAGGATATTTTGCTCTTACTTCAAACGCTTTACTAAGCCAGTATTTATCTTGGTAATAAGGTGCTTCTGCAAGTATCTTGAGGGCATCCTCTAGGGCATCCTCTTTAAAATGTGCAAAGTAAGCGCCTAAATGCGCAGCCTCCATTGCGCCGGGGCCACCGCCTGAAAGCATCATGTAGCCTTCTTGGCTGAGTGATCTGGCTAAGTACGCCATTTTTGCGTAATCGCTGTCATCTCGCTTCATGCTGTGCCCACCCATGATTGCAACGAGTTTAGGCGTATTTTCAAAGCTCTCTAAAAAATCATGGATAGCGTCCGTCATAGCATGGTCATGCAAGCGTCTGGCAAGCGTTTCCATAATAGTGCTTGGCTCTGCCCTACCTGTTTCTTGCCAGTGCTTATATACTTGACCATCAAACGAGTCACAGTAAGTGCAAGGATTCTGCGGGTCAAACTGATTAAATAAGTCTTCAACGCTGTACAATTGAGGTCTGCATGGCTCATAAGGCAAAGCATTTAAACTAGGGAAAATAACAGCGCCTTTTTGTTGTAACAAGGCGTATGACTCTGCAGGCAACTTACACCCCAAAAATACCGTATCAGAAAGCTCGAGTGTTTCTAACTGCTGAATAGCTTGCTCTAGGTTTAGGCCTTGCAAAACGGTGTTGCGAAGCGATTTTTTGTTGTCAATGTGACTTTTGAGTTCTGTTAGTGAATGAATTTCTTGCATAGCAAAGTTTATAATGAATGGGGTTTAAGATGAGTTTCTTAGCCTTTTAGCTTGCTATACTCTTTTTCTAAATGCGATCTTCTTTTTCACTTCAAGCTTGGATTAAGGCTGCCCGACCTCGCACATTATTGCTTGCTGTTGCAAACATTAGCATGGGTATTTTTCTAGCAGCAGCTATGGGTAAAGCGAATGCCCTTGTTGCCTTCTTATGTATTGTTACAGCAGCGGCTCTACAAATATTGTCTAACTTTGCTAATGACTATGGTGACGCGCGTCATGGGCTTGATAATGATGAGCGAGTTGGCCCTAAACGCGCAGTTCAAAGTGGGCTTATTAGCAGTAAAGCTATGCGAAATGGCATGCTTATAGCTGCGCTTGTGGCTATTGTAAGCGGCATAAGTTTGCTTTTATCTGCCTTTGGCTTGGGTAGTTTGCTTTATCTACTTTTATTTGTAGTGCTTGGTGGCGCAGGCATATGGGCAGCCATTGCTTATACAGCTACCGATAATCCTTATGGTTATGTGGGTCTTGGTGACCTAATGGTTTTCTTATTTTTTGGTTTGCTAGCCGTTTTAGGAACGTATTTTTTACAAACCAAAAGCTTGCCATGGAGTCTCTTATTGCCAGCAAGTGCCAGCGGATTATTATCTGTAGCTGTTTTAAATGTAAATAATGTTCGTGATTTAGAAGCCGACAAAAAAGCAGGTAAACATTCCATACCTGTTCGAATAGGCGCTAGAAATGCCCGCATTTATCATGCAGTCCTCTTACTAAGCGCAGTCCTCTTTGGTCTTTTTTATGTAGCTCTTAATTACAAGTCACCATGGCAGTTCTTATTGATCTTTAGCTCACCCTTACTTTTTGCCAATACTCGAGCTTTGTTTGTTCGTCAAACTGCGGCTGAGATTGACCCGCTTTTAAAGCAAATGTCGATTGCTACGCTTATTTTTACGTTGCTGTTTGGTGTGGGGCAAGTTCTTTAGCGTTTACGGCTAAAAAGCACTAAGGTTGCTAGTAACAATAAGACTAGAGCAATAGCTTCATTAAAAGAAAATCTTTCATCTAGAAAAAGCACCCCTAACAGCAAGGCAATGACAGGGCTAACAAAGTTATAGCTAGCGAGTAAATCAACACGCCATGTGGCCAGTAAATGCTGGTAAAGCGTAAAGCCAATTACTGAGCCAATGACAACCAAATACAAAAGACTCAAGCCAACCGAAGGCTCGAGTAATGTTGAAAAGGTTGTGAGCGTTGGCTGCTCAAGCCAGAAGCTCATGGCTAAGAGTAAACTGCCTCCGACCAGCATTTGGGTTGAGGAGACTTTTAGCGCACCACATTTTTGTATGAGAGGGCGGCTAATCATGCTACCCCAAGACGTGGCAACAGCAGCTAGGGCAATGGCAGTAACCCCAAGGAGCGCACGATTCTCGTTTGAGAAATCGATGCCTAAAGCAAGCACCACAAAACCCAGCAGACCTGTAGCCAGACCAGCAAATAACTGCAGAGAAGGACGCTCGAGTTTATACATAATTGAGAATAGCGGTAAGGCTAGCGAAACACTAGCAAAAGAAAGCACGCCTGTTAACCCAGAGGGTAAAAACTGTGCACCCCAAAATACCAGCGCGTAGTTTGCTGTTATGACGGGCAAGCTTGCCAAGGCAATGTTGAGAAAGTCACGCCAAGCTAAACGTTTGGTTTTGACGACTAAAAATAAGATGCTACCTGCAAGTAAAAAGCGTAAGGCGGCAAGTAAAAAGGGTGGCAAGCCCTCAAGCGCTAGCTTTAAGGGTAAAAACCCTGACCCCCAAGAGAAGCACAAGATAGCAAAAAGAAAAACTTTTGTTTTCAAAATGTTAATTCACTCGAGTATAAAGCTATCATGAGTTCGTTAGGCTTCTTGCAATTTGCGTAAATACATTATTTGCCCTGAATGGTAGGCATCATGCGTAGCATTGTTTATGACATTCCAAATACGAGCTGTTTGACTGCCTTCAGGGGCTTCACAAAGTCGTTCATGGCTATCGGCTGCTATTTTTTCAATAAA
>CAZWJZ010000247.1:0-1416 GCA_964634665.1 uncultured bacterium
GAAACTCTGGATAAGAAGATGACGGCTAAACTCAGATACATCAAAGGCGTTTGTGATGAGATTTGAAGCATCCTAGCTACTTATTGTGAGTCTCTCTGAGTTTCAAAAATGGTTTTTAGTTCGTTTTTAGCGGCTTCCACAATGTCATCAAACTGACTAGGCATGTCTGCTTTGTTTGCTTTGGTTTTGTATAAACTAATGGTTCTTAAAACATCCTCAGAAAATTTTTCTCGGTTTCTTAATTGCGGGCCTTTTTTAGTAATAACAAAGGTACTAAGTTTATCAAGCATGCTTAAAGCTTGCTTTTGGGTTGTAATTTTAGGTTCAGCCATGCGTTTATCATGACATAAGAACGTTGCATCTCAAGAGAGGCAAAAAACCTTCATAATCAGCTTGATGGTTCATTTTGCGTTACCATAAGGCTCATTATGTCTAGTTTGCGTAAAAAAATTGGCGATATCATTTTTGAGCATGACACGCCTTCCTCTAATTTGTTTGATGTTCTTCTGTTAATCGCCATCTTGTTTAGCGTTTTACTGGTCATGCTTGAAAGCCTCAGCTCTGTGAAACTCCATTTTGGTGATACTTTAAAGATACTCGAGTGGACGTTTACGACGTTGTTTACGATTGAGTATTTGACTAGGCTTCATGTTTCACATAAGGGGAATACCCATGTTTCACACCCTAAGCCACCTATCCACCTTTATTGATTTAAGTCTTTGTCGTTTTGCAAATCTTGAGTTTTACTCATCAAAGCATGACAAGACTTACTGTCTTTTGACTTAACTGAGTTTGTATTCTCGTAAAGTCATAACGTTTGTTAATGTTATTATGATGACCTGTGAAGATTTTAAGACAACTGAAACCCGCCCAGATTGTTGCCTTAAGTTTTCTGCTAGCAATTTCCATATCAACCTTACTACTCTCATTACCAATAATGCATTCCGGCACAGAACCCATAGGCTTTTTAGAAGCACTTTTTACCGCAACAAGTGCTATTTGCGTGACAGGTCTAGTAGTCGTTGACACAGGTTCTGCATTCACACGATTAGGGCAAATTGTTATCCTGCTTCTTTTTCAGATTGGAGGCTTAGGCATTTTGACCTTAGGCGTACTGCTTGCCATGCTTAGCGGTCGGCGTATTGGCTTTAGTGAACGAATAAGGTTACAAACTCAAATAAATGCTTTACAAGTAGGTGGAATTTTACGTTTTGCGCGTACCCTAGTCTTTACAGTTTTCATGACAGAGTTTTTAGGAATGCTTTTACTTTATCCTGTATTTAGGCAAACCGAAGGGTCATGGGATGGTCTTTTTTACGCCCTTTTTCATAGTGTCAGTGCCTTTAACAATGCGGGTTTTGCTCTTTACCCTGACAGTCTAATGCGCTTCGCAGAAAACCCCTTAGCTTCACTAAG
>CAZWJZ010000247.1:1516-6904 GCA_964634665.1 uncultured bacterium
CTAAGCATTATTATGCTTATATTACTAGGAGGCTTAGGCTTTTTTGTAATTGCTGATCTCACAACACGGTTTCGCTCAGGGAAACGGCAACCGCTTAGCTTGCACACAAGAATTGCCCTGCTGAGCACCGTAGGACTGGTTACTCTTGGTTTTGTAATGATCTTAGTATTAGAGTGGAACAACCCTGATACGCTAGCATCTCACGGTTTAGGAAGCAAGTTTTTACTTGCCCTCTTTCAATCAGTAACAACTCGCACCGCTGGTTTCAATTCTCTTGATTTTGCTTCTATGACAACCCCTACTACGCTTTTTGTGATTGCTTTGATGTTTATTGGAGCTAACCCAGGCTCAACAGGTGGAGGAATAAAAACGGTAACTTCGTTTGTTTTACTAGGTACTATTTGGAGTACATTGCGAGGTCGAGGGCAACTTTTTTTATTCGGGCGACAAATTACTCTAGCAACAGTCTTAAGGGCACTTGTTATCGTTTTAGTAGCACTTTTCACAGTAGCTTTAGCTCTTTTTTTTCTAACCCTAACAGATGCTGATAAAACACTCATTGAGCTTGCTTTTGAGAGCGTTTCAGCCTTTGCCACAGTTGGCTTATCACTAGGCATAACAGCAGATCTAAGCACAGCAGGAAAAAGCATTCTTATTCTGCTTATGTACCTAGGACGTGTGGGTTTATTTACCATAGCTATTTCACTCATAAGAGAAGATAAAGCCCAGAGTATCCAGTATCCAACAGAAGAGGTTATTATCGGATGAAAGATTTTCTTATATTAGGGGGCGGGCGTTTTGGTAGCGCTTTAGCAGAAGCACTTTATGAAAAAGGACACGATGTTGTACTTGCTGATAAAGATGAAGCTGTTGTTCAGTCTTTAATGAATCGCGTGAGTCACGCAGTAATTATGGATGCAACCAACGAAGCAGCCCTCAAGAAACTAGGCGTAAGCAATTTTGACTATGTGATTGTAGCTATTGGCGGAGACTTTGAAGCAAGTATACTGGCAACTGTTTTGGTAAAAGAAGAAGGTGCCAAGCAAATTATTTGCCGATCTGACTCAGCGTTAAGCTCACGAGTACTTAGCAGCATAGGAGCTGACCAAATTATTCGACCCGCTCATGATATGGGCGTGCGCTTAGCCGAGCAGCTAATTACCCCCAACCTACTAGACAGTTTTCACCTAGGTGACAAATACAGCGTGGTTGAAATTGTAGCCACCAAAAAATTAACAGGTAAACTTATTGATTTAAAATTACCAAATCGCTTTGCGGTACAGGTTATTGCAGTTACCCAAGGTGAAAACCTAAAGGTAAGCCCCCAAGCAGAGTTTGAAATTAATGAAGGAGATCATCTCGTCATCATTGGCCCAAACGAGAGTATCGAAAAAATAGAAAACTACATAGCTCACTAACATTAAGCAAGCAGCTCGAGTTTCTTACAACAACCCAAGCAGCTACTGTTATTGCTGTGCCTACGGGTATTGTTTCGGTTGAGCTGGGGCGAGCTGAGCAGGAAGTTCGGCAGTTTCAGTGTGCTAACTGCCGTAAAGCTAATCATGATACCGATGCAAAGTTTTGTAAATACTGCGGTGCGTCTTTAAAAACGACTTAAGCTTCTGAGTTAAGTTTTCATGAAGTCTTTTACTTATTTGGCACTCATTCTTTTGGTGCTAGACTGAACTATTATGATTCGACTCTTATTCATCTGTATTTGCCTTCTTGGGTTTGCCTCTGGGCAGACGCTAAGAACAGCAGATCAGTTTTTAGCAGAAGCAGTAGCCACAGCAGAAGCAGCTAAACTTAGCCCTGAAGTAGCAACGTTTGATCAGCCTTTATGGCGTGATGCGATTCGTTTAGCTGAAGATGCGCTAACACTAGACCCTAGTAAGCTTAATACCTTGCAGTTTATGGCTACCACGCATGGTTATATAAACTGGTACTCAAAAGCATGGTCTTATTGGCAAGATTACTTTGAAGCAGGTGGAACACTCGAGTTTGCCATGCAGCTTGATTCGCTAAGTGCTCAGCTTTTAGAGGATGCAGGTACCGAGCTGGGTTTTGCGCGTTACCAAACAAATAAGTTACGAGAAGCCCTTAGTTACTATGAAGCTGTGCTCAGTTATTTACCTGATAATGCTGAGTCACTTCGTTGGGCTGGTCGTATTCATTTGGAGCTGGCGGAGCCTGACGAGAGCTTGGTTTACTGGGAGCGTTTAGCCGAAGTTTTACCCAATGATGAAGGGGTTGTTTATTACTTAAGGCTTGCCAAGCAGCAAGACCGTGTAGGCATAGTGGCAAGTAGCGCGTTTCAAAAAGGCTTAGAAGCTTATGAAGAGGGTGATGCAAGCGAAGCACTCGAGCTTTTTGAAGCTGCAACTAGGGCGAGTAGTGGTTTTAGTGACGCGCTTGCTTGGGCTGGTCGGGTGAGTTTTGAGTTGGGCTTAAGCACTAAATCATCTGGCTATTGGCAGCAGGTTTTAGAGCTTGACCCAAGCGATGAGCGGGCTGCTTATTTTGCGCGTTACGCTGCTGATAAAGAGACTTGGGGTGCTGCGGCAGATGCTTTTTATGCGGGGCAGTCTTTGCATTTACAGAATAATTTAAGTGCAGCTGTTCGTGAGTTTGAGAAGGCTTATCAGCTTAATACGAGTTATAAAGATGCAGCTGTCTGGACGGCTCGCAGCTATCAGGAGTTAGAGCAACCTGCTCAAGCAGCACCTTACTGGCAAGCGGTTTTGCAGCTTGACCCGACAGATAAGCGAGCTCAGGATTTCTTGCGATTAGCTCAAATTCAAGTTGAGACTGGGGTTGAGGCTGGTAATGCTTTTTTAGAAGGGGTTGCGGCTTTTGAAGCTGCTAATTTAGGGGTGGCTGAAACTTTCTTTTTAACATCTATTGAGGCTAATGCTAATTATCCTGATGCTTGGGCTTGGTTAGGGCGTGTGCATTTCACGGTGGGTGATTACGAAAAAGCAGCTGAGGCTTATGCTAAAGCGTACGCTTTAGACCCTGCTAATGATGGTTACAGGTTTTTTACCAATGAGTCTTTGCGTTTAGCTGAAAATCCTTAAGCTATGAATCGTGCTGTTCTTAGAGTTGTTAGTTTAGCGCTCTTAGCACTACTGCTACTGGTATCTTTTTTGAGCTTACGCACCCTCAGGCGTTTACCGAATGTTTTGCTTTACTACGTGCAAAGCAATGAAACAAACTTTAGTTTAGCGCCTATCGGCACACGCATAAACAGTGAGTCTTTAGAAAAAGAAATTGAAGGCATTATAGAAGCGCTCAAACAACAACCCTCAGAGGCAGGCTTAAGTACGTCTTTTCCTGATAGTTTAGAACTCAGAAGCGTGACGCGCTTAGGCTCTGAAGTCATTATTGATTTATCAACCGACTTTGAGCAAGGTGGCGGGTCTGCCTTAATGATGGCAAGACTAAATCAGCTTTTCTACACATTAACGCAATTAGAAGAAGTAACTGAGGTGAGTTTATTTATTGAAGGGGTACGAGTGAACTCTTTTAGTCAACAGGGCATTCTTATTGATAATCCGTGGTCAAGAAAAAGTAGCAGTTTACCTAGCTGGTAACAGCAAACGCTAATAAACTTTATTAAGCTTGAATTTTCGCTGTGTAATAAGCAGGAACATCATCTGACGATAATTTACGAATAATCTTTTCTAACTCCAAAGCACTCAAAGCAGTAATAAGCTGCTCCTCTTGAGGCGCTTTAGCAAAGCTCGAGCTTATATCTTCTGGTGTGCACTCTGGGTTTTCTTCTATGAATTGCCATACTACATACTCGAGTTGTGTCATTTTGGCTCCTTTGTTTGAAAGCGTTTTGGTTTTGAGAATTTCTGGGCTTAGCCACTTAACTCTTAGCTTGAAAAGGAATATTTGTGTTTGCTTTGTTAATACGAATCTACGATTACGAACTGTTGACTTACCGACTTGCTTAGTATAGCGCATTCAAGCTGATATGCATGAGGACTTTTGTCATTATTTGTAAACTCATGAACTCCTACTAAACTAATTTAACCGTGAAAACACAGGCAAGTGAGAGCTTAGTCCGCTAGATCAGAATTATAAAGTCTTACGATAGTTATCATTCAGCTTAAGTACTAGATAAGTTTCATGTAAACCTTTTTAGCTCTTATTTGCCCTTAAAATCCTGCTTTTTGCATCCTAATCTCCTTTTTGTATACCTAATGTTGCGTAGGATTCAACAACTAGTCCTTCAACATGTGCTAAAATCCTAGCTATTAATGGAAGACGTTCCTGAACGATCTAGGTTGCCAAAAATCATACTGCTACTTTTCATCAGTCTAAGCTGGCTTGCTTTTGCGCAAGCTGAAGCTATAATTTCAGCCGTTTCCCCATTTCAAATTATCACCTTCATAATTCTACTTGCCTTATCAGGTTTTATGTCAGGCTCTGAAACTGCTTTAACAGCCATAGGAGAATGGAAGATTCGTGAGTTACGCGAAACGGGTCAAGACCCCAGCGGCGCTTTTGCCTTATTACAAAAAGACAAAACACGCTTTATAACTACACTCCTTATTGGTAATAACGTTGTTAACATTGCCGCAACCGCACTCGTCACCCAAATAGCCATTAACTTATCGCAAAACTTAGGCTTTGCCGAATCACTCGCAGTTGGTTATGCCACAGGTGTCATGACCATCCTTGTACTCATCTTTGGTGAAATCACCCCCAAATCACTCGCTGTTCATAACGCAGTAGCCTTCTCAAGATTCGTCATAAGACCTGTCTACGCCCTCTCCATCATCTTCTACCCAATCGGCCTTTTCTTTACTTGGATAACCAGCAACATCTTAAGACTCTTTGGTTTAGAATCACGCGATAACCCTTTATTCACACACAATGAACTCAGGCTTATGCTGCGCAGCGCTGAAGAATCAGGCGTTATAGAAGCCCAAGAAGAAGAAATGATTAAAGGCATCATTGAGCTAGAAGAAACCGTTGTACGAGAAATCATGACCCCCCGAGTTGATGTTGTCGCCATAAAAGAAGAAGCCAGCCTGATAGAGCTTTTAGAACTCAACAAAGACCAGCATTACAGCCGCTTACCGGTCTACCAAGAAAAACTAGATGACATACAAGGCATTGTCTACACACGTGACCTACTAGACTACGTGCAACACCCAGAAAAACTAGCCACCACCACCGTTAAAGACATCATGACACAACCCCAATACGTACCCGAAACCGTCAGCATCTTAAATTTACTTAGAGACATGCGAACCAACAAAAACCACATGGCCATTGTAGTTGATGAATTTGGTGGCACCAGCGGACTGGTAACCCTAGAAGACATCATCGAAGAAATCACCGGTGAAATCTACGATGAAACGGACCTAGAAG
>CAZWJZ010000248.1:0-6855 GCA_964634665.1 uncultured bacterium
AGCTAAGCCATCTTCACCCACGCGGGAGAGTTGCATGGCAGATATGTTTATGTTGGCCTTTCCTAATAGCGTTCCGACTTTACCCACCGCACCCGGTCGATCATAATTGGTACAAATAAGTAAGGTGCCTTGAGGTAAAACTTCTATGCTGAAGTTATTAATAAGCACAATTCTTGGTGAATCTCCAAAAACAGTTCCACCTATATCAACTCGTCCTTCATCTGTAATGGCACTAACCATAACGTGACTTGTGTAGGCTCTCGAACGGGTATCAGTTACTTTTGACACCCGAATATCTCTAGCTTTAGCTATTGAGGGCGCATTAATGTAGTTGGGTGTTTCATCTAAAATAGGTTCTAAAAAGCCTTTGGTCACCGCAATGGCTACAGGATCAGGGTCTCTAGGAAAGCTACCTGAAAACTCTATGCAGAGTTCCTTGACGCGGCCTTTTGCCAGCGATGACGCCATTTTACCTAAGGCTTCACCTAATTCCAAATATTTACCTAAGGCTTCCATAACATCTGGCGCTAAAGAAGGTGCATTAACAGCACCTCTAGAGTAGTCACCTCTTAAGCCCAGCACAACACGTTCCAAAATTTCTTCACCCACTCGAGCTTGGGCTTCTGCGGTGTTTGCACCTAGGTGGGCAGTCATGACGATGTTATCGCGTTGTAAAAAAGGATGGCTTAAATCTGGGGGTTCGCTAACAAAGACATCTAGGCCTGCGGCAAAGAGTTTGCCACTATCTAAGGCGGCGAGTAAGGCATTTTCTTCGATTATGCCACCGCGGGCTGCGTTGACTACAATGGCTTGATCGGGTAAAGCTGCTAGTTCTTGCTCGGCTATCATGCCTTCGGTTTCTTCGGTTAAGGGTGTGTGTACCGTTAAGAAGTTTGCTTTGCTTAGCATTGTGTGTAAATCATCGTAAAGCTCTACATTAAGGTCTTCAGCGCGTCTTCTTGATACATAAGGATCATAAGCCATTACGTGCATGCCTAAACCTTGCGCGCGTCTTGTCACCAAAGAACCGATGCGTCCTAGACCTACAATAGCTAGGTAAGCATCTTTTACTTCTCTGCCTAAGTATTTTCTGTCCCATTGCCCTGTGCGAATGAGTTTATCTGAGCGGGCTACGCCTCTAGCCGCCGATAACATGAGGGCAATGGCAAGCTCTGCAGCTGATACATTATTGGCTTCTGGAGCGTTGAGAATTAATATGCCACGGTGGCTTGCAGCGTCAATATCAATATTGTCAACACCAACACCACCCCGACCAATCACTTTTACATTTGTAGCTGCCTTTATGAGTTCGGCATCTACTTGAGTACGACTTCGCGTAATAATGCCATCATAGTTTGCAACAATACTAAGTAGTTCGTCACGCTCTATACCTGCGCGATAATCGACATGCGTATCTTCATAAGTTTTATTGCCAAGTTGAACTGTGTCAGTAACAAGAATTTTAAACATACCCGCGAAACTATAGCAGTATTAAGTGCATGCACCCTGAGATAGGCTTACCTCAAGACCTTAGTTTGCTAGATTGTTCACAGCTTTAAGTACACCATGCTAGAAATCAAGGGGGGTAGGTCACAAGTCAACAAAATTACTTATAAACAAAGCCTATTATCTTCCAGCCATCAGGCACCACAAAAGTATCAACCCCAAGCACATCAATCAAAAGTTGACCTGTTACTTCTAAAGAAGCTGTTGTGCCTTCTAGAGCTGCACTCAACGCAACTCGAGCGTTTTCACTAAGTTGGCTTAAATTAGGGTAAAAAAGCAGTTCAAAGCGACTGTCTTGCCCTGCAGGTATCGGTAGTGGGCTTATGTCTTGTAAAGCAAGTTGTTCACCGTTTAGAGCTACACTTACATCTTTACCATACAAAAAGTAACCTACATCACCCGGATTTGTTGCCATAATGACAGCTTTAATCACAGGGGCATCTTCAATCAAAAAGACAGTACTAGCACTATCTTCTAAGCGTAACTCCGGTGTTTTAAGGGTTTCCCTGGCAAGCGTTTCACCCTGCACTAGTGTGCCAAAGCGACTGGTAAACTGATAACTTTGCGAGGTAAAAACCGTTTCACCCTGAATGCGAAAGGGTAAGGGCTTACCAGTAAAGGCTTGCGCCACCGCAATCATAAGCTCGAGTTTGTTGTTGAGCGATAGGGTTATGGGGAATTTGAGGGGGGTTTGGGCGTTTGCTAGCACAAATTTATCTAGTTCTATGCTTTGTTTGGCAACGCGTTTGTTTGCTAGGAATATTTCGTAGTTGACTTGTTGGAGTCTTATGCCAAAGTTGTTTGGGTTTTGTACTTGGGTAGCTATGGTCATGCTAACGGTTGCGCCAGCACCGGGGGGGTTAAAGGTTTCTATGGCAGTTTGCCCTGCCACTAGTTCGTAGCTTGGTGGGTTTATGGGGCTTATGGGGGTTGCTTGACTTATGGGGGTGTTGCGCCCAGGAAGGCAGGCGCTAAGTAAACTAAGTAAAAGAATAGCGGTTAAGCTGAGTTTGTGCACAGTTTAGTGTAGCAAACTGACTTATGTGAAGTAGCACTTGTGAAACTATGGTGTAGAAATCCTTTGAAAAATATAGCTATTCAGATAAATCCAAAGTTAAGGTTTTCTAGGGTTTTTCTGGGGTTTTGGTGGTGTATTGCTTCGTTTTTTTCTTGGTTTTTTTTCTGGCTTTGCCTCATGGGGCTGCCTCTTAGGCATTTTAAAGTCAGGTAAAGGCATTTGGTAGGCTAAAAGCAAGCAGCATACGCTTAGGGTTGCTGCTAGATAGAGTAGGGTTGGCACATACCTAAAATTAAGATTTTGACCCAAAATGCTAGATAACCAGTTGGTAGCTAGAAATAACTGAAGTGCTGCCAGAAGTGCAGGTAGCCAAATCAGTGAGCTTCCTTGCCTCGAGTGTGAGCGTAAACCAACCCAAAGTATTAAAATACCAATTGCTAAGCTAGACCCCACAAAAATCATGAGCTGGTCTTGCTCAATGCTACTTGCAAAGCTTCCTATAGTTATCAGTAAGTAAATGAGCCAAGGTAATAAACTGATTAAAAAGGGAGCTAGTCGTAGTCTGTCTTTAAAGAGGCTTCTGCAAAATAGCCCAATGGCAAAACCAACAACCGCCCAAATGAATCCTAAACGAATAAGGATATTCATTGGTCTTTTTGCCTTGCTGTTTGACTTAGATAAAAACGCACTAGCAAATTAAAACACCCTCGGCCTTTCAATAGAGCATCTGTTAGAAGGTCTAAACAATTTGCCGAAACCCAATTGCATCTGTCCTTCGTATAAGTTCAGTTTTTATGCGACCTGCCCATGCAGCATCTAATTGTGGGTCTGCTTCAAGCATACGCTTGGCGAGTTCACGTGATTTTTCTATAATATCACCATCTTGACTTAAGTCTCCTAGAACAAGGTCTGGCATGCCACTTTGGCGTGTACCGCGTATTTCGCCGGGGCCTCTTAGTTCTAAGTCTTTTTCTGCTATCACAAAGCCATCTGTATATTTTTCTATGACCTCTAAGCGATGCTGCGTTTTTTTGCTGCGATCACCTGCCACAAGAATACAAAAACTCTCATGCTCTCCCCTACCTACCCGCCCGCGCAACTGATGAAGCTGCGATAAGCCAAAGCGTTCGGCATTTTCAATAATCATGACACTCGCGTTAGGTATATCTACCCCGACTTCTATGACCGTGGTTGAAACCAGTAAGTCAAAGTCGTGACGTCTAAAAGCTTCCATAATGTCATCTTTTTCTTGACCTGCCATTTTGCCGTGAAGCATTTCTATGCGGCAGTCTTTTGGCATAATGGCTTGCAAATCCTCATACATTTGAGTAGTTGAAACAATATTACTCATAGCCTCTGACTCTGACTCATCAATGAGAGGTGTCACCAAATAAACTTGGCGACCTTTTTGTATTTCACCCCACGCAAATCTGTAAACATCTCGGCGTTTACCATCATTAACTAAGCGTGTTTTGATGGGCTGACGGCCAGGTGGTAATTCATCAATAATTGATAGCTCCAAATCACCATAATACGTTAACGCAAGAGAACGAGGAATGGGTGTGGCGCTCATAACCAGAACATCAGGGTTGTTTTCTAAGAGCTTACGGCGTTGCTCAACCCCAAAACGATGCTCTTCATCTACCACAGCTAAGCCCAAATTCCTAAATTCAACGCCCTCTTGAATAAGCGCATGTGTACCAATAACCAAATCTACCTGCGCACTTTTTAGCCGCTCTCTTGCTTCACGGCGTTCCTTTAAACCCATAGTGCCTGTGAGAAGCTCGAGTTGTACACCTAGCGGGAATAAGTAGCTTCTTAGGTTTATATAGTGTTGTCTGGCGAGTATTTCGGTGGGTGCCATGAGTGCTGCTTGGTAACCGTTTTGTATGGCTATATAAACAGCTGCTGCTGCTACGGCGGTTTTTCCTGAGCCTACATCGCCTTGTAAGAGTCTGGCCATTTGTCTTGGGTTTTGCATATCATCGTAAATTTCTCTAAGGGCGCGTTGTTGCGCTTTGGTCATTTTGAAAGGCAGGCTTGATTCGAAGGCTTTGATGTCTTTGTTTCTTATCTTGAAGGCTTTACCCAGTAAGGTCGTATCTCTATTTAGTAAGACACGTAATTCCAGAAAGAAGAATTCATCAAACTTAAGTCGTCTTATGGCTCTTTGCAATTTTTTTTCTTCGGTAGGGAAGTGTATTTCTCGTACAGCTTCATCAAAGCTAGCTAAGTCATAACGTTCTAAAACTGTTTTTGGCAAATGATCAGGTAGCGTTGCAAGTTGTGTAAGAAGTCTATGGCTAGCTCTGCGAATATAGGCTTGAGATAATCCTTGGGTACTCGAGTATACAGATACAATGCGGTCTGCTGAGAGGCTTTCTTGGTCGTCATCTATTTCATGATGTGCTGCGTTGAGTTCTATGAGGCGGCCTTTTCGCTTTATTTTGCCTGAAACAATGAGTTGTTGCCCTGGGAAGAGTTGTTTTTCGAGCCAAGGTTGGTTAAACCAAACAACGGTTAAGCGCCCACCATGCTTGTCTTCTATGAAAGCACGCAAGACTGCCATGCCTGAGCGTGCTTTTATGGTTTTTCGGCCTGTTACGGTGCCAATCACAGTAACTGTTTCTTGGTCATTAAGCATGCCAAAATGAGGTAAGGCACGCCTATCTTCGTATCTCTTTGGGAAATAATAAAGCAAATCTCGGTACGTTTTTATACCTATAGGCGCTAACTTTCTAGCTGCTTGGGCACCCAAATCAATACTGTTAGTTAAGAGTTCTTCATCAAGGATACTCGAGCTTATGACTTGTGTTTTTGTTTCTTGATTTTTTGGGCTTGTGGATGCTTGCTGAGGGTTTTCGCTGGTTTTTTTGGTAGCCACTTTATGTGAGTTAGGTGTGAAATCAGCCTTAATCTTCTCATTTAAAACTTGAAGGGCCTGCTCGAGTCGCTCTTTCCGCATGTCAACATCTTGTACCTCGTAGCCTTCGATAATATGCTTAATGTCATGAAAAGGCTTACCTAAATTGCTGACTAATTTTTCTATTCCGCCTGCTACAACATCATCATGACAACCGTTTTCCAACTCGAGTTGGAGTGGTTTTTGTAGTCTGAGACGTAATTCTTGCAGTGTTGGCATTCTTTTATTAGTTTATCGCCTTGTTTAGCGTTTGCTTGTTATGGGCTTTTTCCTTAGTTATTTTTTATAGCGTTAAGTTTACTACATATAGACAGATGTTGTACCCCCATTTTTTCTGAGCGCTAGATGAGAACCCTGACATATTTCTCAGCAATTATGTAAAATACGGTTGCGCGTGACCGTTGTTATGTAAGAAACGCGAAAGTTCGCGTAGATTAGTATTTAATGAGCGCCTACCCCGTAATTACTTTTTGCGCTTATTCAATGGTCGAAAGGAGGAAAGGTTTTCCATTTTCGTTGCGTAAAATTTTTATTCGTCCCGAAACCACTCAACAGCGCTCGCGGGCGCAAATTTCTATCATTCTCTAAGGAGAGGGAGGAGTATGCATACTGTGCATCACTTTCTTTTAGGGTCTACTAAGCGCGTACAAAAACTAATTATCACTCTGTCTATCTTAGCTATGCTGGTTTCAACAGCATTTGCTCAGTCAGAGTTTGTTGTTAATGTACCTCAGGCTTATACTGTCAGACCAACCTATACGCTTACCTCTATTACAACCGAACGTCTAAATAACAACTTCGTTTTAAGAAATGTTCTTGGTTCACCTCTTAACTACACTGCGGTCATTACGCAAGGTAGCGAGTGGCTAAGAATTCTTTCTTACTCACAGTTTATCAACATAGAGGGTGTTGATGACCGTGACTTGGTAGAAGTTGAAACCATATGTCCTGATTTTTCTACAACCCTTCAGGGCGTTATTACTATTACGGTAACCAACCCAGCTGATGTTTCTCCTAACACGCAAGAAATTGGTATTAACCTTTACTGCGGACCTAGACAAAACATTAGTATTCCTGTTATCCCTGGTCCTCCTGGCCCTCAAGGTCCTCAAGGTCCTGTTGGTCCTGTTGGCCCCGTAGGTGCTACCGGTGCTCAAGGTCCCGTAGGTCCTATTGGCCCTGTTGGTGCTACCGGTACTCAAGGTCCTGTAGGTCCTATTGGCCCCGTTGGTCCTCAAGGTGATACGGGTGCTACCGGTGCTACTGGTCCTGTTGGTCCTGTTGGTGCAACAGGTGCTCAAGGTCCTGTTGGTCCTGTTGGCGCAACGGGTGCTACTGGCGCAACTGGCGCTTCTGGTGTTAGCTGTTGGGATAGAAACCGTGATGGTGTCGCCAATGCTAATGAAGA
>CAZWJZ010000249.1:0-4784 GCA_964634665.1 uncultured bacterium
AGGGGTCTTTTGTAAAGAATGTTGTTTGAATTGCATCGTACTAAACCGGAAGATTTTAGCTGTCTGTAGCAATAATGCTGACTTAAATTTTCCCTTTGCATCCAAGTTTTTTTATTAAGCATATCTATATTCGAAAGGAGGGTGATTATGAAAATCATTCTTAAACGCTTTTTAGTACTTGGTCTTTTGTATTTAGTGGCAGGAGGCTTAGCATTTGCTCAAGATGCAGATGTTACCTTTATTATGGGTAATAACCGGTCTAACGGTTGGACCGTTACAGAGGTAATTGGTGCGGATGGAGTCGCTGAACTTGCGGTTGATAATCCAACGATTACCTTAGAAGTAGGTAAGCGCTATAGTTTTGACTTTAACGCAGTAAATGGTTTGTTTCACCCATTTGACGTTCGTAATCAAGATAATGAAATTTTACTTGATCAAGGTATTGGTCGTGGCAGTTTAGAGCAAGACGAAGCGATAGCGTTTTCAGCTGATGAAGATAATGTTACTTTTACCCTTACACCTGAGTTAGCTGCAGTGATTCATAACTATCAGTGTGTGAACCATGAACTCATGGTTGGTTTAATTGTTGTAACAGGAATGTAAAATTGTAATACCTAGTTAAACTAGTATTAACCTGCACTTTATCTTTTTAAGTGCAGGTTTTTTGTTTTGCTTTATAGGCATTTCTCTGAATTATCCGTGTTGCAGAAAAGCGTCTAAGCTTTAAGCCGCTGTTATTGCTATGCCTTGAATCGGATCTTAATTCTTTGCAGTAAATGCAAGAGGAGTTCTTGAAGTGGATGACATCCCAACTCCTTAGTGCATCACAGATTTTAGAATTTGGCATTTAAATTATTTGCTACGCTAGTCTTTAAGCATCTTTATTCTGTCAAGATGGCATCTTTTGGGACCAGCTTTGTTTCATGAGATAGCTTTGGCAAGCAAATGAGAATTGCTAGTTTGACATGAGAAACTCTCATATGTGAACTTTATTACAAATAGATGAAAATGCTAGTTATTCCCTTCAGAAAGGAAAAAATAGCGGTTTAATTATTTATTTTGAATCTAAGTATTATCAGAATTATAAAGTCTAAACTTTGACTATCGAGGGAAATCCAAACTGACCCTCAGACACAATGAAGCCTGTGCCGTAAATGGGCGCCTGGAGCAGGCTGAGTGAGTGGCGCAACCGGCTGAGGGTCATTTCAATGACAAAAGCAATACCCCAACACGCCAAAAAGAAACCTTTGGGAGAGGTTCAGATATGAAAAGAATGACGCATACGTTTTTGTTTCTCGTCTTAGTAGCTAGTGTCTTAAGTGCATGTAACTCAACCCCAAGCGCCGCAAAAACAAACGCTTGGTCAAGCTTAGATATAGGTGATGTCGCACTTGCAGGGAGTTTTACAAGCAGTGCAGACAGCATGACCTTAAAAGCATCAGGTAAAGAAATTGCCGCTTTTGAAGATAGCTTTCACTTCGTCTACAAAAGCCTAAAAGGTAACGGCAGCATCATAAGCCAAATAAACAGCATCGAAGACAGCAGCCCATGGGCAAGTGCAGGCATTATGATTCGCTCGAGTTTAACAACAGATGCAAGTCACGCCATGCTTGCCCTCACCTCAAAAAATGGCGCTTGGTTTACATGGCGTAGTGAAAACGAAATAGAAAGCGAAAGTTTGGTTGCCACCCAAGACAAAAATGCTCAGTGGTTAAAACTCGAGCGTGCTGGTGATGTGTTTAAAGTAGCTACGTCGCTTGATGGTCAAACATGGCAAGAGCATGCGCAGCAAGAAATTCCTATGAATGAGCAGGTTTATATAGGTTTTGCTAGTACCAGTAATGATGCGGAGCGTTTGTCCCAAAGTCAGTTTGCAGGTCTCAAACTAACGGGCCTTATTGAACAAGCTCAGTCAGCTCATAAAGAGATTGAAAGTGAAGCTATTTCTTTACCTATTGTGTTGCGTGGTCAAACCCCAAACAGCAGCACGATTAATCTAGAAATAGACAAGTCAAATTCAGCTTCTAGAGCAAGTATTATCATTTCAGCGTTTGACCCTGACCACACTAACGAAGGTGAACTTTACATTAATGATAATGGTCCTATTAAGTTATTTGGTAATACGGCGCATGGTGGCTTAGATTCACGAGTAGAAGAGTTTAGTTTTGATACGCCAGTTAGCTGGTGGAAAGATGGCTCAAATAAACTTCGTTTTTCTCATATCCGTACAGGGGGTTACCGTATTGAAGAAATTAAGGTTGCTTTTGATGGCAATGTTAATGAAGCTAAAGGAAGCCTAGAGAGTTTCCCGATTTCTTTGCAGCGTTCTGCACCTGAAAGTACAGAAGTTCAAGTAACGCTTTCTAAGGCAAATAATGCCTCAAGCGCAATTATTGATTTTAATGTTTATGATGCGGATCATAGTAACGAAGGTCAACTCTTTATAAATGGTAATGGACCTGTCCAACTCTTTGGTAATGCCGCTAGAGGTGCTAATGATAGTCGTTCGGTAGATATTCGTTACATAACCCCAGCCTCATGGTGGAAAGAAGGTAGTAACACCTTAAGATTTGTACACACCCGCACAGGGGGTTACCGCATTAATAGAGCTAGTGTTAGTTTTGACAGTGCCGCTGCAGAGCCAAATCCAGAACCAACGCCAGACCCTCAACCTGACCCTGAGCCAGTGCCTACACCTTCCCCCACAGACTTACTACCTAGCGCGCCTATACCCCCAGCACCCAGCAGTGCAACTTATTACGTGGCAACAAACGGTTCAAATAGCAATAATGGACGCTCAACAGGCAACCCATTTAAAAGCATAGGAAGAGCTATTTCGGTAGCTCAAGCAGGCGATGTCGTGTTTGTTCGTGGTGGTAAGTACTATAACGAAGAAATACGCTTTACTCGCTCAGGTACAGCATCTAAGCCCATTACTGTTATGTCTTACCCTGGTGAATGGGCTGTGATTGACTGGTCCAATAAGCGTGCCAATAGTGACAGTCAGCGCGTCTGGTTTGATGGTGCAGATCACATTGTTATGCGCAACATGGAAATCTTCCGAGGACCTGCCCAATGTGTCTTCTTAAGGGACGGTGCTGACCACAATATATTTGTAAACATGGTCTTTAATAGCTGTTTTGGGAGTGGCTTTCAAATCTACGAAGGGTCTTACAACATCGTTGCCTACTCAGTTGCCAAAAATAATTATGGTAATGACGACAGTGACGGCTTTGGTTCAATAGGCCAAGGGGGCTTTAGTACCCAAAATCAATTCTGGTACAACATTGCAGACCACAACGCAGACGACGGTTTTGACACCTGGAAATCAACAAAAACCTACCTATTTGGCAACATCTCAAGAGATAACGGCTACAACGGTGGTGATGGTAACGGCTTCAAACTAGGCTCGAGTGGCATGAATGTTCAAAATACTGCCCGTAGAAATATTTCTTATAACAATAAACGAAGTGGCTTTGACAATAATATTGGTGGCGGTAATCTTGTTGAAAACAATACTGCTTGGGGTAACGGACGCCATAACTTTGAAAGCTCCGCAGCGGTAGCAACTAATACATGGCGAAACAATCTGTCCTCTAATGGCAGTGTAGGCATGTTTGATGACACCAATCAAAAAAATAACAGCTGGAATTTAGGTATTAATAACCCGAATTTCAAAAGCACCAACCCAAACTCGAGTGACTTCTTGGCCTTAAATTCAGGAAGCCCTGCAATTGATAAAGGTACCAATGTTGAACTTGCTTATAAAGGCTCAGCACCTGACTTGGGCGCTTTAGAGCTTGGCATGGTAATCGCTCAACTCTATAGCAATTAAGCTTTAGCATTTCAGTTTTTAGCTCCGTGTTTTCACGGAGCTTTTTATTTGCTTTTAGTGCTTTTAGCTTTTAACATAAATACTCATCTGCTGATTTTCTTTATAACAGCAAAATATACAACGCCATACCGAGCTGTAAATGTTTAGACTAAGCGAAGTAAAGCATTTGCAGGGTTTATGCTTGTTTAGAAAGGATTGCCTTATGCCTGTAAGTTTAGAGCAACTCAAAAGGCGTGTGAGTATTAGTAAGCATCATGCTCATTTAGAGTCTTTTGCAGATATTTTGTTTTCAAAAGCCAATAAAGAATTTATGGCTGAGTTTGATGCTGAGAGTTTATTTGCCATAACGATATCGGCTTACCGTTTTTTACAAGAGCAAAAAGATGGTTTTTCGTTGCGTGTGTTTAATCCTGAGTATCAGACAGATGGCTGGGAGTCTAATTATACGGTGGTTGAGTTAAGCCTCAAAGACCGACCCTTTGTGGTTGATTCTATCAAAGCAGCCATACACAAATCAGGACTCGAGCTTTTTTATTTGCTGCATCCCATTATGGTGATTGAGCGAACTCAAGATGGTAGTAGTGTTCAAACTATTTCATTAGAAGGGGATAGCGATAAGCGAGAAGCTTACGAACTTTTCTTTATTGAGCGCATTAATTCGCCAGAAGCTTTGGCTGCTTTAGAAGCAAAACTTAAAGATGTCTTAAATGACGTTAATTTAGCGACCAGCGATTACACGGCATTACGTGAAAAAGTGCAGACATTAAGACAGTATTTAAAAGACTGCTATGAGCTTTGTATTAGCGAAAATGCGCAAGATAAAGCAGAAGCTTTTACGGAATACGCCTCTTTTTTAAGCTGGCTAGATGAAGATAATTTTGTTTTTTTAGGCTACCGCGAGTACGACATTGTTGCTTTAGAGGAAGGCCTTCACCTGCAAGCTACCCAA
>CAZWJZ010000249.1:4794-6827 GCA_964634665.1 uncultured bacterium
CAAGATTCGAGTTTAGGTATTTTGCGTAAGTCAGGTAGTAATTACGATAAACCTGTTGCGCTAGAAAGTTTACCTGAAGGCTTACGTGAAAGAGTGCTGGGGGGTAGACCGCTTATGGTGAGTAAAACCAATGCTGAATCTACGGTGCATAGACCTGTACGCATGGATTATATTGGCATTAAAAAATATGGTGAAAACTGGACGGTTTTTGGAGAAAAGCGACTCATTGGCTTATTTACCTCTAAAGCGCTAGCTACGCCTGTTGAGCATATTCCTTTACTAAGACTCAAACTTCGTAGGGTTCTTGCACTTGATAAATCAGTACCTGGTTCACATGATTACAAACAAATAACCACTATTTTCAACAGTATGCCAAGAGATGGGCTTTTCTGGGCAGATGTTGCTCAACTCCATAATGACATTAGGGGCATTATGAGTCTAGAGCAAGAGCGGGGGGTGCGCTTAAGTATACAAGCAGACCCTTTGGGCCGCGGTTTAGCTGCCATGGTCATTATGCCAAGAGATCGTTTTAATGCAGAAGTGCGCCGTAAGATTCAAGATAAGCTCATGCAAGATTTTGAAGCAAGCCATGTTGATTACCAACTGGCCATGGGTGAAGATGAATCTCAACTTAGATTCCATTTTTTCTTTAGCACGCATAAGAGCATGTTTGAGCTTGATGTACTTAAACTCGAGCAAGACATCATTGAATTAAGCCGCACCTGGGATGATCATCTTCAAGACTTGCTTGTAGTGCAACTAGGAGAGCAAAAAGCTAAACCTTTGCTTGATAAATACCTAGCTGCTTTTGATGAGAGTTATCGTGCCGAAGTCAGAGTAGCTTCAGTTCCTAAAGACATAGAAATGTTTGAGCGCTTCGACGATAAAGTCTTTTTGGTTGACTTGGTTAACCCTATAGAAACCCAAACGCACACAGAAATAAGAATTTATCATAAGCAAAAACGCCTTGTCCTGAGCCACATTATGCCGCTCTTAGAAAACCTAGGCTTTGTGGTACTCGAGCAGGCAGCTTATCAGCTTAGAAGTTTGGGTTTAGCTATAGATGTTTTTAGTGTTACTAATGAAGCGCATGGGCAGCTTGATTTGCGTTTGCAGTCAGCACGCTTGATTGAGGCGCTCAGTAGTTTGTTGGTAGCTGAGGTAGAAAATGACCCGCTTAATAAGCTGCTTTTAGTAAGCGAGCTTAGCATAAGGCAAGTTGCAGTTTTGCTGACTTACCGTATGTATTACGTGCAGTTAAACGCTACCGCGAGTCGTAGTTTTGTGACGGAAACGTTGCTTAATCATCCTGTTTTGGCAGAGCGCATCTATCTGGCTTTTGCTGCTAAGTTTGACTCGAGTTTTGATGAGGATCGTTTGACGGCGTTTGAGTTTCATAAAGTGCAGTTTGAGGAGGCCTTAAGTCAGGTACCTTCTTTGGTTGAAGATACAGTTTTAAGACGTCTTTTTAATTTGGTTGAGGCGAGTTTGCGCACTAATTTTTACTTGAATAAGCCGTTTATTAGTATTAAGTTGGCTTCGCAGCGCATTAGCAGTATGCCTGAACCAAGACCGCTTTATGAGATTGCAGTGTATGCTTTAGAGCTTGAAGGTACCCATTTGCGAGGCGGGCAGGTCGCTAGGGGAGGGATTCGCTGGAGTGATCGACCAGATGATTTTCGTACTGAAGTTTTGGGTCTCATGAAAACCCAAATGACCAAAAATGCGGTTATTGTGCCTGTGGGTTCAAAGGGCGGCTTTGTGGTTAAACACGCACCTAAAGACCGCAATGAACTACTGGCTTATGTTGAAAAGCAGTACCAAAATTATATTAGAAGCTTGCTAGATATTACGGATAATCGTGTTCAAGATGTCGTAGTGCACCCTAAAGAAGTCATTGTTTATGATGATTATGATCCTTATCTTGTTGTGGCTGCTGACAAAGGTACAGCTACCTTTAGTGATATTGCAAATGCTATTTCTATTGAATACGACTTTTGGTTAGGAGACGCTTTTGCTTCAGGTGGCTCAAA
>CAZWJZ010000250.1:0-6810 GCA_964634665.1 uncultured bacterium
TGTGTCTTTCAGCAATTGCATTAATAGGATCATAATCAGCAGGATGACCCGTAAAATCTATAGGTACAATAAGTTTTGTTTGCTCACTAATCGCCTCTTCAATAAGTTCAGGATTAAGGTTACCCGTATCAGCTTCGACATCCACAAACTTAACGCTAGCCCCCAAATAAAGTGCCGCATTAGCAGTTGCCGCAAAGGTCATAGGTGAGGTGATAATTTCATCTCCAGCTTTGAGTCCAGCGGCAAAATACATGACATGCAAAGCAGAGGTTCCTGAGTTAACTACGGTAGCAAAGTTAGTTGTTGTCGCCTCGCAAAGCGCGCTTTCAAACGCGTCTACAGTCGGTCCTGTTGTTAAATAATCTCCAGCTAATACTTTAACAACTGCCTGAATATCCTCATCATCAACCCACTGCTTACCATAAGGCAAAAACTTAGCCATGTTCAGATCATCTCACGTAACTGCGCATCACTAAGCCAGTCTGTATTGGTTTCACTCGAGTAGGCAAACCCTTCTGCGACAGCTTCACCTTTTAAGGTACTATCAACCCACCATTCCATCTCAGGTTGAATTACATAGTGATCACCCATATCTAGCGTGCGCCTAGCATCATTTGGGCTTATCATTTCTTCATGCAGCTTCTCACCAGGTCTAATACCAACAATCTCAAGTTTTGCATCTGGAGCTATAACTCGAGCTAAGTCAGTTATGCGCATGCTTGGTATTTTGGGTACGAAGATTTCTCCGCCATGCATTCTTTCTAAGGAGTCAAACACAAATTTAACGCCTTGGTCTAAGGTAATCCAGAAGCGGGTCATTTTATCATCCGTTATAGGCAGAACACCTGACTCTACTTTGCTTTTAAAAAACGGAATAACACTACCCCTGCTTCCCACAACATTGCCATAACGCACAACTGAGAAGCGTGTTTTTTTGCTACCCGCGTAGGCATTGCCTGCAACAAACAGCTTGTCACTTACGAGTTTTGTTGCACCATAAAGGTTAACAGGACTAGAGGCTTTATCTGTACTGAGTGCCACGACACGCTCAACACCCCGATCAATACAGGCATCAATAATATTTTGCGCCCCATGAATATTGGTTTTAACAGCCTCAAAAGGATTGTACTCAGCAGCAGGTACTTGCTTTATTGCAGCCGCATGCACCACAGCCTCAACACCATCAAGAGCACGCTCGAGTCTTGGTTTATCTCTTACGTCACCCAAAAAGAACCTTAGGCGTTTATCATCATTAAATTCTTGCCACATTTCGTATTGCTTAAGTTCATCTCGACTATAAATAATAATTCGTCTTGCTTTACTTGTATCTAGAACACTGCGTATAAACTTCTTTCCGAATGATCCTGTTCCACCTGTCACCAGTAATGACTTTCCGTCCAAATAATGCATTATTTTTGTTTTCCTCCGTTAGCCTACGTTAACACTTAGCTATTATCATCAAGGCTATAGTTTACCGTTTTCTTTCAAACAAAAGCCAAACAGTGTACATTTATGCTTACGCGCTTATTGTTTTAACAATGCACCCTACTACCTTAATATTCAAAACGCGTTCGTAGACAGTATTTTTAAAACTCAAGAATCAAGCTACTCATAAGCAAGACCTAAAAGCAAAATTCATCAACCCCTAGATTCTAAGTAAGTCGTCAATTACCTTTACGACTCTTTCTTGTTGCTCTTGGCTTATTTCTGGCCATATGGGTAAGCTTAAAACTTCTTTGGCGAGTTGGTGGCTGTGTTTGTAGTTGCCGTATTGGCCTTGGTAGACGGGTAGTTGGTCTTGGCTGAAGGGGTAGTAGATGATGCTTGCTATACCTTGCTCTTGTAGTTGTTCTTGTATGTAATCGCGTTTTTCATTAACTATTCGTAGGGTATATTGGTGAAATACGTGGCTGGGCTGCATGTTGGGTGTTATTACGTTTGGGGTATCTTTTAGGAGTTCTGTGTAGCGTATGGCTACTTGATAACGCTGCTGATTCCATCTGTTTAGATGGGGTAGTTTTACGCGTAGTATGGCGGCTTGCATGCCGTCTAGGCGTGAGTTGTAGCCTAGCATTTCGTTATGGTAGCGCTTGAGTGAACCGTGGTTTCTTAGCTTTCTTACCTGTTCAGCTATGCTGTCATCGTTAGTTGTAAGCAAACCAGCATCACCGTAAGCACCCAGATTCTTCGTAGGGTAAAAGGAGAAGGCGGCTACGTCACCTAAGCTACCTGTTAGTTGATTAGCGTTCTTAGCTTTGCTGTCTTCACTGCAACTGCAATTTGTGCAGCTGGCTTGGTAGCTTGCGCCAAAGGATTGTGCGCAGTCTTCAATAACTTTTAGCTTATGCTGCTTGGCTATTCTTAGTATTTCAGTCATATTGGCAGGCAAACCAAACAAGTGTACAGGCATGATGGCTTTGGTTTTGCTTGTAATGGCTTGCTCTATTAGTTTCGGGTTTATATTAAAACTATGCTCATCTACATCAACAAAAATGGGTTTCGCTCCTACCATGCTTATTGATTCTGCTGTTGCAAAAAAGCTAAAGGGGGTGGTTATGACTTCATCGCCTACACCAATGTTGAGTGCACGTAAGGCGAT
The DNA here is from genome assembly GCA_964634665.1 of uncultured bacterium. Classification (GTDB taxonomy): domain Bacteria; phylum Deinococcota; class Deinococci; order Deinococcales; family Trueperaceae; genus JAHEBB01. The sequence continues at coordinate 2,600 of CAZWJZ010000250.1, forward strand.
AACAAGAGCATCTGTACCTGAATTAAGACCAATGGCGTGCTTAACCCCAAGATAGGCTGCGGCTTCTGCTTCAAAAGCCGTCACTTCTTCACCTAAAATAAATGCACCTGAACGCATGACCCGCTCTACAGCAGCTTGCAATTCTGGCCATAAGGCTTCACGTTGAGGGGCAAGATCAAGAATAGGTATGGGTTTAGGCATAAGCATCCTTCAAAAGTTTAGAGCCTAGCTGGCTATTGGGTTAACTATGACACAATTTGACTAGCTTTTTAGTGTGTTTTACTTCAAGATGCTAAACTTATTAGGTTTCCTCTAGTTATGATGTAACAATAAATGTGTACGACCTATAGAGTAGAAGCGAATTTATAATGTTGATGATTTGATTTACCGCAGAACTATAATTAGGCATCAACATCAGTCTAAAGAAGAGAGTGTATTAATGTCACACAATCCCGCTAGATCAGTCACGCAGTTAGATACCTTATCTTTTGATGCAATCCACATTAACCTTTCTGCTTTAGAACGGCGTGCTTCTTCTTTGGGTGGGCGACGGTCAGTTAAGAAGCAATGGCAGGCAGCATGGTTACTAAAAGCCATAACTTGCATTGATTTAACCACTTTAGCTGGAGATGATACCGCAGGTAAAATAGCTAGGCTTTGTGCCAAAGCAAAGCAGCCTGTTCGGCAAGACATACTTGAGGCTTTAGGCATGGAGGATGCTGGGCTTACCGTTGGTGCAGTTTGTGTTTACCCGACTATGGTGCCCCATGCCGTTAAGGCGCTTAAGGACTCAACTATACCCGTTGCTTCAGTTGCAACAGGCTTTCCTGCTGGGCTTACACCTTTAAAACAGCGTCTTGATGAAATTTGCTTTGCGGTTGCTGAGGGTGCTAAAGAGATTGATATTGTTATAACGCGTGAATTTGCGCTTACTGGTCAGTGGGATGCTCTTTTTGATGAGGTTGCTGCCATGCGTGAAGCTTGCGGTAAGGCTCACTTAAAAACGATTTTAGCAACAGGTGAGCTTGGGCATTTTAGAAATGTTTATAAAGCCAGCTGGGTGTGTATGCAAGCAGGTGCTGATTTTATTAAGACATCAACAGGTAAAGAAGGTATTAATGCCACGCTACCCACCAGCCTTGTCATGCTGCGCGCTGCCCGCGATTACTTTGAGCAAACAGGGCAAAAGATTGGCTTTAAGCCCGCTGGTGGCATTCGTACTGCAAAAGATGCACTCACATGGCAAATCTTAATGAAAGAAGAACTCGGTAATGACTGGCTCGAGTCTGATTTGTTTAGGTTTGGTGCGAGTAGTTTATTGACAGATATTGAGCGTCAGTTAGAGCATTTTGTGACAGGTCGTTATTCTGCTGGCTTCAGGCACCCTATGGCGTAAGTTCGTTTAGGTTAAGCTTATTGTCATCTTTTTTGCAATACATATAGCTTAGGGTTGTGACCACTATGGGCAACTTGAAACGATTCTTTAACAAGCCACGTTCCGTTTAAGCCAATAATGTCTTCAAAAAGCCTAATTTCATGCGTCAAAATAATCAGTCGAGCACCCTGCGTAGACACTCGAGCCATTTCTTGCAAGAAGTCTGGGTAGAGTTTGACATTTTGTTTGTGACTGCCTATGTTGTCTCCCCATGGTAGATCAGCCGTTATTACGTTGAAGCTGTTTTCTTTGTACTCGAGTGCGGTTGCGTCTCCTTGTATGAAGCTTATTTTTTTGCAGTTTGCAGCGTCTGCGTTGGCTTGGGCGCAGCTTAGGGCTTCTGGGTCGTTATCTATGGCTATGATTTGTTTTAGTTTGGTTTTTTTGAGGGCTTGCTCTATGGCTAGGGTGCCTGAGCCACACATTATGTTTAGGTAGCTTTCGTCTTGTTTAACTCGAGCTAGGTCATTCATGACAGCGGCTAGGCTTGCGTTGAGCCCGCCTTTGCGGTTGCAGACTCGCCAAGATCTTACGCTTAGGGGTCGGGGGCTTAATCTGGTGAGGACTTGCCAGCCTTTTTCATAGGGAGTTATGCGTAGCATTAGGTCGCCTTCTTCGTTGTTAAAAGGTAGTTGAATGGCTTTGGCGAGTTCTGCACCTAAGCGTTGAAAGACAGCTGAGTCTTTACCTGCGGCTTCTATGCGTACACTTGTGAAGGTATCTTTGGCTTGCTTTTGGGCGAAGCTTAGGGCTTCTGTTAGGGTTGGTAGGGATTGGTTGCTTAGTAGGGCTTTGGGGCGTGGTACTTCAAATTCACTAACAACGTAAACAGCTACGGCTCGCTTGAGTTCTTTTAAGGGGCTTAAGTCTTGCGCTGAGCGAAAGCGAATAGCAGTTGGGGTTTGTGAGATAAGATTGATGCCCTGAATGGCTTTGAGTTCTCTTAAGACAAAAGCTAGTGTGCCGTTTAAGCACTCGAGTTCAAAGAGGCGGCCCTGTGGTTTTGCTGTTGTTTTTTCTTTTGCTGCTTCACGCCGTTTATCGGCTTGTCTTTTAGGATTTCTTGTGCTTGAGCCTCGTCGGTCTTTTGCCGCGTGAGGGTTTTCAGATACAGCTTGTTTTGATGGTTTCGTCTGCTTTGCTCGAGTGGTTCTGGTTTTTAGGCTTACTTTGCCTTTTGGGTTTGTTTTTTTGTTGCCTTTTGTTTTCATGATTTCTTTCTAAAATTGAATGGTGAGCTTTAAGGCTTAGCGTTGCCCGACTCTACAAATATCAGATACGCTGCATTCTCGGCATCTAAAGCCGGGGTTGGGTGTTACGATGCCGCGTTTAAACTTTTGATGGGCTGCAGCTATTTTTTGTTGCAGGTTTGCCATACGTCGCCCTATATAGGCAATACCCTCATCATACGCTGCTATGGGCTCAGCACCAACAGGCCAAACATAGATGTTTACTTTTGTGACGCGTCCTTTAAAGCGCTCAAGCATGTAGTTGGCTGCATAAAACTCATTCCATCTTCTTTCAATGTAGCTTGCCGCTTCGCTTTGCTCGGTCACAGTTTTAGGTTCTACAAATCGGTAAAAGTTAATTTCGCTGCCCATTCGACCTGCCGCGTCAAGGTAAGCAAAAGGGGAATCATCGCTAGGGCTGACTGTTTCACCAAAATTTAAGACTGAGAAGCGTTCTTGGTGTTTGTTAAGCCATGAGGCGTAATCACTAAACTCAGTCTTTAGTAGCTCTAAGCGCGCTGGGTTTAACTTCTGGTAATCACGCATTTGGTTAATAAGCTCGAGCCAGTCAGGTTTATCATCTGTTGGTGGTAGTTGCGCTTCTGCCCAGTAGCGAAAGGCGCAGTCATCATAGCGAAGGAGTTTTTGTACGGAAATGCGCCCTAAGGCTAAAGGTTCAATAGTAGCGGTAAATTGCTCAGTAGATTCAAGCTCGAGTCTGCTGGCTGCTGCTAGTTCGGGTAATGCCATTACGGTTTTAGGGTCTTGCTTTATGAGGTCTAGGTTGACTTCTAGAGGACCACTTTGGTTTGCTTCTGAGTAACTAATAACAACCGTATCTCCTCTTGTTCGCAGTTCTTCGTATAGGCTTGTGTCTCTACCTAAATAGCGTTTGGGTAAACCAAGATTTGCAAAGGTTTTGGCTAGCTGCTGGCGTTCTTCTTCAGGTATAAAGTAATCTTCTGACTCACCGACACTGTAAGCCCCCTCTACAGCATGAAGCAGATAGGCTTTTTTGAAGCGCCTACCTGAGGCAAGCTTATGGTTGAGTAATGCCACGCCTCCTTTAGGTCTATCAAACAAAAAGGTTTCTTGTAATAAAGCTGACCACCAGCGCCTAAACGATGCGCCTTTAGCTAAAGTGCTGGCTTCTTTAGCTCTTAGAAGCGCATGCTTTTTAAACTGCTCCCAGCCTAAACGCTCATCTGTAATTAGGTCATAGCGAATGTCAGGCAAACTTGTTTCTAGTAACGCTTCAGCCCACTCGAGTTCTCGACCACTTTCTTGTAACTCGAGTAAGCTTAGCCATTTTTTCCAGTCTTGTGCTAAGCCAAATTCACCTGCTAACACATTCATGGCTTCTAGACCTGCTACACCTTTATTTAAAGCTGCGTTGGCGAGTTCTTTTAAGTCAGGAATAGCAAGTAATCTTGAGGCTGTTGGGTAATCAGGTAATTCTAAAAGGTCAAGCAGCAAGCGTCCTGCTAGGGTGTCAGCAAGGGCTTTGGGTGTTTCATCCATCATGGGTAAGCCGTACTCATCTGCTA
>CAZWJZ010000251.1:0-6807 GCA_964634665.1 uncultured bacterium
CATCTCCGCATCTTAACCTACCTTTAGGGATGTTGTTTTTGTACGCTTACTAAGCTGAATTATAAATATCGTAAAACTTGATTATTCCAACCTAGGGGACTAAGCTCAGACTATGACACGATTAAAGCAGTTTAAGTAAAAGTTTTCAAGGCAATACCCTGAGCCTTAATGACAGCAAATAATAAAGATTTAAGATTTGTTTTCTTGTTACAAGGTTAACTAGATATAATGCCGCGATCAGCAAGCTCGAGCTGGCACATGATGAATTCTACGTAATCTTCATCTGAGGCTACACCCTGCTCAATACGTTTTTGGGTATGAGCGACACGGTTGCTAAGCTCGACAGCGTCAAGCTCGCTTATATCTGTTGGCACTTTGCCAAATTCTGTGTCTCCCATGTGGTGATTCATAGTACTTAAATGATCCCTTCCAAGAATCATGCTTAGAAGTATATCGAGCAAACTCTTACAAAAATCTTACTTGAGAAATCCTTGTCTATAAAAAACGTCACAAAACAAGATCAAAGAGTGCCCATACTCGAGCGGTTGTGTGGTGGGGTATTTAAGATTTGACATTAGCTAAGCATTATTTTTGCTTATGGTGTAGCTAAACACTTGCTTATCATTACATGTAGAGCGTGTGTCTGCAAGCAGGCATGTGACCATCATCCTTTACTAAAGTTAGAGCTTATGTTATGAAAAAAGTTGGTTTTTTAGCCAAACTATTTTTGCGGATTTCTAAAAAGCCTTGTAGGTTAATGACAAAGTGCGCAAAGATTGCGGCGTATAAGCTACCTGTATAAAGCGTTGCAAAGCCAAACACTAAACCTGCAAAAGCTGTGAAAACAGTATAGAGCCATGCTTTTTTAGGGGTAGGGTGCATGAGTCCAAACAGAATAGCTTGACCCCAAACGCCTACTAAGGGCATGACTGTGCCACGGAAAAATAGTTCCTCAGCTACAGATGAAACAATAGCTAAGGCAAACGCAAGGGGCACGGTAATGCTAAAGCCTTGCATAGCTCTCTCTAGTAAGCGCGAGGCGTATCTAAAAGAAGCTGAAGTTTTTTCTAACAGCCATGCAACACCCAGCAAAGAAGCAATAATTAAAAGACTTACCCCAACATGGGTAAACAGATTAGGTTTTGCTGCATAAGGAAAAGGTCTGAACCACAAAACCATAACTGCAATAAGACCAAAAGCCGTGCTGGGTAAAAAGATAAGATAACGCTTCAAAAGGCCAACAGACTCACAAAACTACGCCCAATAATAAGCTGCATACCCGTTAAGAAAAGCACAATATAAATAAAATTATTAAAGACTTGCTGACTAATAACACGATTTAAATACAAGCCTAAACGCGTACCTATTAGAGCAACGGGTATGAGCGTAAGACTAACTGTTAAGTTACCCAAACTTAGTAAACCAAGAAAGAAATAAGGAATAAGCTTAATGAGATTTAAGCTAAAAAAGAGAATAGCGTTGGTACCTACAAAGATATCTTTAGGTAGTTTTTGAGGTAACAAGTAAATCATGACAGGCGGGCCACCCACGTGCGCCAAGGTACTACTAAAGCCCGCAGTTAAACCTAAAATGGTACCCCAAACGGGGTTAGGCTTGCTTGCCTCTAACTGCTTCAAAATAAGGGTTCTGCTAAGCTGAAAGACAACAAAGCCAACAGCAATAAGCCCAATACTTAATTTTAGTAAGCGTTCATTAGTACTAAAAAAAATTAAAAAAAGCGTAGCTAAAACAATGCCTACAATGCCGCTTGGCAGCAAAAGCTGTAAATTTGTTTTATCAAAGTGCTTTCGGTACTGATAAACCGCAAATACATCGGCTGCAAGCAAAACAGGCAAAAGGGTAGCAGCCGCATCTGAAACGGTGCTCACCAAAGCAAAAAGAGGCGTAGCCATAGCAACAATGCCACCGCCAAAGCCTCCTTTACCAATGCCAATAAACAAAGCTGCTGAAAACGCAGCTAACCAGAAAGGACTTAAAAAATCGCTCAACACACACTACTTTACCGCTAATAAGAGTAAAGCAATGAAGTATTAGTCCTCATACAAGCTATGGTACACTCACCCACGTGAGTGAGCAAATAGAGGCACAAACACAAAGCTTCAGTGTTAAGCTAGACAGCTTTGAAGGCAGTCTAACTGAACTAGCACACGCCTTAAGAAGCGCAAAACTAAGCCCTCAAGAAGTCAACGTCTTAGAGCTTGTAAAGCACTATCTAAACTACTTCTACACATTTGTCGATAGTGACCTAAACCTAGCTTCTGAAGCGCTACCTTTAATAGCTCGAGTTATTGAACTTAAGACTCGTTTTTTGCTGCCTCGCCCTCCTAAAGATGAGGATGACGAAGAGGCTATGTTTGAAGAAACCTTAGAGGCTGTTACTTTGTTAGAGGAATTAGAAGACGCTATTTTATTCTTAAGGCATAAACGTGAAGAACGCAGAGTTGTGCTGCCAGCTAAAACACCAAGGCCAGATTACCCTAGACCTGATAGACCCATTAAAATTGATTTAGGTCGCTTGGCTGAACTTGCCTCGAAGTACAATAGTAGTAATTACTTTGAACTTGCCATTGAACGCTTAAGCATGGCGGGTGCTATGAAGCAACTCATGAATAACTTAAAGCGGTTTAGGCGCGCTTTCTTTATAGATTTAATTGAACATAAAACATGGACTGTCGCAGCTATAAGCTTTGCTGGCATGCTCGAGCTTTATAAAGAAAAAAAGCTTTGTGCTGTTCAAGATGAAGCTTATGGTCCTATTGAAATTGAAATGCAAGAGCAGCTTGTTAAGCAGGATGCTGCTTAGCTTAGGTATGATGCGATTGAATTCATGCCTATAACAACATTATTGAAGTTCTTGGATTTTTAGAGCTAAGTTATTTTCTTAGTTCAGATAAATCAAAATAAGCTTGGTAGCGCCTGTCAGCTAAGTAAGCAGCTAAGGCTAGCGTTATGCTGCAAGCAAAGAAAATAATGTTGTTATAAAGAATACCTGTAGCGAAGCAAGCTAGGCTAGTCATGGCAAGTAAAAAAAGGATGAAGCGTTTCATGGGAGTTCCTTTTTGCCTGCTTTGTATTTACGCACCAACCACAGTGAGTTACTAAACTTTAGCAAACTTGTTTGGCTTTTCTGGTGCAAGCGTCATAGTACGCATTGTGCTCTACTAAGAATTCAAGCTGGAATAGCGGTCATTAACGTGTAGTACTTACCTGTTATAAAAACCTTAAATTTGTGCTGATGCAAATACTTACGGTAGTAAGCAAGATCTTTAAAAAGCAAGGACAAGTCAGCCTGACTAAAATTCTTCATGCGCGCCCCATAAAGTAATTCACCATCTTTATAAACCGAATTAGGAAAAGCAATTATTAGACTTGCCTGCTTAGTTAAGTAATTTTGCACGAGGTTTCGCAGAATAGTCCTATCATCAATACTAGGGCTTTGCAAAATACCAAAAGCCAAAATAAGATTAAACTTACCAAGCTCTAAACGATCAAGATTATTTATATCTGCACAAATAAACTCATACTTAGAATCTGCAAAACGCACTCGAGCTTCACTAAGTGCAGATGCTGAGTGGTCAATACCTACAAAGCTAAAAGATTGACTTAAGTCAAAGTAATCGAATAGCTTAAATTCTTCAGCATTGTTAACCCCTAAACTTAATATGCGACTTTGAGGTTTAAGTGGAATGCGCTCTAGAGATTCAATATAATCAAGCAAAAAAGAGCTTTCTTCGAGTTTTTGAATACGCTGAAAGTCAGAGGCTAAACCGTACTTTTCAGTTTTGTTAGTTGCTTTACTAAGAGGGGCATCTGCTAATTTTTCAAACCTAACGCGCACATGTGTAGAAGATATGAGTTCAGGTGTTAAAAAGCGACACTCGAGCTTTTCAGCTAAATCAAGCCAGACTCGCCAAGGTCTATGCGTAAGACCTTGATTTTGCTCACCTGAAAATAAGCCTTGATTTAAATCTGGGTTGGGTACGGCAAAACTAAGCTTATTTGTTTGCTTTAATGCTTCTTGAACATGGTGAACAATAAGGTAAAGCGTTTCATTTGTGAAGGTACGCACCTGCTTAGTGTAGCGAGTTTAAGGCAAGAGAAAAGCCTGATATACAACGGTCACCGCCCTCTCAACAGCTAATGCCCTAGGCTAACTTGATGTGCTATGGCGTTTTGCTTAGTCTGGGAGATGACTAATAATGCAAAAAGATAGGGTGCATCCCTCTAAAGGTTGAAAGCTTTTAGTCTGGTCTGATGAAAGTTAATCTAAGGCTTAGTCGTTGTTTGTAAAGAACGAAGGGCAGCCATTCCTCTAAGTTCGCAAGCATAGTCTTTCCATAAGCTTGACTTTAAGCCAATATCCATATCCAGTATTCGCAAAGCTTCGTCTGCTTCTCTTTCGAGACTGCTCCTTTGAATAACGATGAAATGCTGCGCTTAAAGGTTTGCTAGAAAATCAAGATAGGCTATGAATTAACATAATAAACTCGAGCTCCTCTTAGTTAGAGGGGCTTTTCTTAGGTACGTTTAAGTTTATAGGGGTTTATGAACCGTGACTAACTGTGCCTAACGGCTCATGTTTTTAAGTTGGATTAATACTCAATAAACCCTTTAAGATAGGGAAATCACTTTTTGTTGCACCATGTGAGTAAGTGTTGCATTATTTGAAACAGCTTATGAGATAATGCTCTGAAAGGTTTTTAATATAATTGCTAGACTAAAACAGTTCCTGAGTATAGTTGCGAAACTGGACTTACTCGAGTGAACGAATTAAAAATAAACCAAGTTGGTATTTCTTAAAGTACTATGGGGCAACTTAGAATAGATAGCTGGTATTTACTAGCTTGGAGGTAGTGCCAATGGGAATTTTTAGTAGCCGTCCTGTTAAATCAGTCAAAGAACCAAAAAAAGGCTGGGATAAGTCTTTATGGGCAAGTAACATACCTTTAGAACACCCTGAAAACTTTTTTGAAGTCTTTAGAGCGACTTGGGAAAATAGAGATAACTTAGCTTACGCTTATCGCATCTTAAATGAGGGTGTGTGTGATGGTTGCGCACTAGGTACAACAGGCATGAAAGACTGGACAGTTGAAGGCATTCATCTTTGCAACATCCGTCTTCGCTTACTTAGGTTAAACACCATGCCTGCTTTAAACATGGAGTTATTTGAAAATGCCGAGGCGCTAAAAACACTGCGATCACGTGACTTACGTGATCTTGGCCGCATTCCTTACCCCATGATGCGCAAAAAAGGTGAAAAAGGCTTCACACGAATCACTTGGGATGACGCTATAGACACAATTGCAGAGCAAATAAAAGCAACAGAGCCAGATAAAACCTATTACTACTTAACCAGTCGCGGTATTCCTAATGAAACCTATTACGCTGCCCAAAAAGCAGTTAGGTCAATGGGTACAAATAACATCGATAATGCTGCGCGCATATGCCACTCACCTAGCACCTTTGGCTTAAAAGGCTCTCTTGGTGTTGCTGCAACTACCTGCTCTTACACTGATTTTATAGGTACAGACCTGATAACCTTTATGGGTTCAAACCCAGCCAAAAACCAACCCCTAGTTATGAAGTACCTGTACCATGCTAAAAAAGCAGGTACCAAAGTTGTGATGGTCAACCCTTATTTTGAACCGGGCATGGATGCCTACTGGGTACCTAGTGACGCTGAAAGCGCACTCTTTGGAACAAAAATTACTGACAAATTCTATAAAGTAAAAGCTAGCGGAGATATGGCTTTCTTACATGCTACGGTCAAAATAATGATTGAAAATGATTGGCTAGATAATGATTTTATAAGCAATCACACTGAAGGATTTGAAGATTTTAAAAGCTACCTAGCAGGCTTAAACTGGGAAGATTTAGAGCATGACGCAGGCATGAGCAAAGCTGAAATAGCTAGCTACGCAGACATGGTTAAAAATGCCGATAAAGCTATTTTTGTCTGGGGTATGGGCATAACCCAACACACTTGTGGTGAAGACAACGTACACGCCATTGTAAATCTAGCTTTAACTAAAGGGTTTGTAGGGCGAGAAGGCTGCGGACTCATGCCTATACGAGGACACTCAGGCGTGCAAGGCGGCGCCGAAATGGGTGCTTATGCCAAAGTATTCCCAGGGGGCATACCTGTAACAACAGAAAATGCAGCTAGCTTAAGTGAACACTACGGCTTTGATGTACCCAGTTCATCTGCTTACACAACACCTGCCATGCTAGACGCAGCCAAAGAAGACAAAATAGATGTCTTATTTTCAGTAGGCGGCAACTTCAGAGAAGTCATGCCAGACCCACGCGGCATAGATGACGCCATGAGCAAAATCCCTTTAAGAGTACACATGGATATTTGCCTTAGTAGCCAAATGTTCACAGAACCTGCCGGCACCGTCATATTATTACCTGCCATAACACGCTACGAAATGGTTGGCGGTTGCACCGAAACTTCTACCGAACGCAGAGTCATCTATAGCCCAGAAATACCCGGCCCACGCATAGGTGAAGCCAGAGCAGAGTGGGACGTACTCGGAGAACTAGCCGAAAAAGTAAAACCAGAACTTGCAGGCAAAGTACGCTTCAAAGGCACTCCAGAAATACGTGAAGAAATAGCCAAAGTCATCCCCTTCTACAACAAAATAAACACCCTCACAAAAAAAGGGGAAAGCTTTCAATATGGCGGTGACATGCTCTGCAAAGACTGGGTATTCCCAACAGAAAGTGGCAAAGCTAGCTTCAAAGCAACCCCCCTACCCGACTTCAAACTAGCCAGCGACGAAT
>CAZWJZ010000252.1:0-6785 GCA_964634665.1 uncultured bacterium
GAAAGTTATACAAATGGTTTAAACATAAGTAAAGGAGACGCCAAGAAACTAGCTGAAAGTTACGGTTGGCAGCAAGGTTACTGGGTGCATTACTTAAAGGTACTCAAAGATTAAAACTAGCTTGATTTATAAAGGCCGTAAGACTTTGTAAATCTGACCTAGGGGAGTCAGCTTAAACTAGCTCTGGTTCTACGACATGCTTTAAATCAATTTAGTCTAAGCAAAACATGAAGGCTCGAGTTCTTGAATTTCACAGCTATTTTGAGCTTAAAGCTCTATTATGATGGCTATGAACTATTCAAAACTCATTTTTAGTCTTTTTGTAGGCTCTTTTCTTATGGTTGCTCAAGCGCAAATAAGTGACGCTAGCCATGTAGCACAAGCCTTAAAACGCAGCATAACTTTAGATGACGACATGTCAGATTGGGAGGGGTTACCGCAATACAGCATTGCTCTAAATAACACTGAGCTGGCTGAACCCGTAACACAACCAGGCTTTTACCGTGTTGCTTTTGATGATCACTTCTTTTATGTCTACGCAAGCTTTATGCAAACGCAAGACAGCCTAAGCATGGGTTTAAGCGAAGATGCAGAAGAATGGTGGCTAGCAGATACCTTTGAAGTGTTTGTACGCATTGAAGGTCAAGAAGCCCTGCATTACGCGCTTAGCCCAGAGGGTATAGGTTTTACAAACTTCTTGACAGATAACGACTTTCAAACTCATAGCAGCATTAGTGAAGATTCATGGAGCATTCAAGTTGCTTTTCCGTTAGTTGAAAATAGTTTGCCCAGCGTTCAAGCTAATGACAGTTGGGAACTCAAAGTAGGGCGTGGTAACCGCAGTGCCAAAGAATACAGCCTCTGGCCCATGGGAGGCGACTTCTTAGCTGAAGATAACTACGGCCTAGTTTACTTTACCGAGCAAATCGAAAGTGACAGCCTACTATTTGATCGACTCAAACGCTAAAGTTTTTCGGTATGATGCCTTATGTCTCACGTAAGCGTCATACCAACCGTACAAAGCATAGAAGAAGCCTACCAAACTATTGACCCCGTCTTTCTAAACTCACCTCAATTTGAACTACAAAGCCTAAACGAACAACTCGAGTTTTCTTTAATTAATAAGTTAGAAACGCTAAACCCGATTCGTTCCTTTAAAGGTCGTGGTACTTCTTGGCTTTTGTCAAAAGCCAGCAAAAGCCAAGCTCTTGTCTGCGCTTCAGCAGGTAACTTTGGGCAGGGCATGGCTTACTGCGCTACACAGCAGGGTGTTAGCATGACAGTCTTTGCAGCACAAAATGCTAATCCCTTAAAACTCAAACGCATGCAAGATTTTGGCGCTACCGTCAAGCTAGCAGGGCAAGATTTTGACGCCGCTAAAGACGAAGCTCGAGCTTACGCTAAGAGCATTAAGGCGCGCTTTGTTGAAGATAGTAAAGATATAGAAACGGCTGAAGGCGCAGGCACCATAGCGTTAGAACTTCTAAACTACCCTAAAGAGTTAAATGCAGTACTTGTACCCCTAGGTAACGGCGCACTCATAAACGGCATAGGGGCATACCTAAAAGCAAAAAGCCCAAGTACAAAAGTGATAGGTGTAGTGGCTGAGCAGGCCCCAGCCATGGATTCATCTTGGCGTGAAAATAAACTGATTAGCACAGAAACCGCCAATACTATTGCAGATGGCATTGCCATTCGTTTACCTGTAGCAGAAGCGCTAGAAGCCATGAAACACACCGTAGATGACATAGTACAAGTCAGTGAAGAAGACATTTTGAGTGCCATGAAACTAGCCCACCAAGAACTAGGCGTCATACTCGAGCCTGCTGGTGCAGTTGGCTTAGCGGCAGGTGTTAGGTACAAAACACAATTTAAGGGGCAGTGCTTAGCAAGCATTATGTGTGGTAGTAACTTAACGGCTGAACAAATCAAAACATGGCTAGTTTAGTAAAAGATGCTTCTGTTCTTTATGTTGTAGCTGTTTGCGCCCTCATAATTAAAGAAGATAAAGTTTTAGCCATGCGCCGTTCACAAAAGAAAGATGCTGGTGCTGGTCTTTGGGAAGCCCTCTCAGGACGCGTAGATTTAGGCGAAGAACCGCTCGATACTGTAAAGCGAGAAATATTAGAAGAGTGCGGTCTTGAAGTTACTGTTCAAGCAGAACCCGTTACCGCTTACTCAGCTACACGATTAGATAAACCCATGATAGTTATTGTTTACAAAGCTCACTACTTATCAGGAGCAGTAAGTATGAGTGATGAGCATGATGATTATGCATGGCTCACCGCAAGCGAATTTGCAAAACGCAGCAGTCTGACTAAACTTGTTGACATAGTCAATACTGTTATGACCTAGCAGGGCTTTAGTTAGCTAAAAATCAGCAAAAAAGTCTCTGGTTTTTTCTAAGGCTGAAACAAAGCTATCAACTTCTGCCTCGGTGTTGTAAAAGTAAAAGCTTGCCCTTGCGGTTGATTGCACGCCGAGTTCTTTCATGAGGGGTTGCGCGCAGTGGTGTCCTGCGCGTACTGCTATGCCTTCTTGATCTAGCGCGGTGGCTACATCATGCGGGTGAACGCCTGTTATGTTAAAAGGAATAATGCCGCCCCTGTCACTGCCTTCAGGGCCGTAAAGTTTTACGCCGTCTAGCTTCTTGAGTTTTTCAAGGGCGTAGCGGGTTAAGTGCTGATCGTGATCCATAATGGCTTGCATGCCTATACTTTCTAAATAATCAACAGCTACACCTAAAGCTATGACTTCTGAAATGTTGGGGGTGCCTGCTTCAAAGCGGTTGGGTATATCTGCGTAGGTACTGCTTTCTATGTTGACTTTGCGTATCATTTCGCCACCTCCTAAAAAGGGAGGCATGCTTCTTAAGAGTTCAGCTTTACCCCAGAGTGCCCCTGCACCTGTAGGGCCGCACATTTTGTGACCAGATAGCGCATAGAAATCTACCTCTAAAGCTTGCACATCTACAGGTACATGGGGCGCTGCTTGTGCACCATCTGCAATCATGATTGCGCCAACCTCATGGGCTTTTTGTGCGAGTTGCTTTATAGGGTGAATGACGCCTAGCACGTTTGACATGTGTGCTACAGAAACAACTTTGGTTTTGTTTGATAACAAGCTTTCAAAATGATCTAAGTCTAAGCGTTGCTCTTTGGTAAGCTTTATGGCTTTGATGATCGCACCTGTTTTTTGAGCTACAAAATGCCAAGGAATGATGTTTGCGTGATGCTCAGCATAATCAATAATGATTTCATCATTTTCTTTTAAGCTGCTCATGCCCCAGCTGTAAGCAATTAAGTTCATGGCTTCGGTGGTGTTACGCGTAAAAATAACACTATTAGGGTCAGGAGCGTTTAGGAATTTGGCTAACTTGAGTCTAGCTGCCTCGTAAAGGTCAGTAGCTTCTACAGATAAAGTGTGTGCGCCTCTATGCACATTGGCATGGTGTTGATAGTAGTAATTTACTATGCTCTCAACAACTTGTTTTGGTTTTTGTGACGAGGCAGCATTATCAAAATAAATAAGAGGTTTACCGTTAACGGTTCTTTCTAAAATAGGAAAGTCAGCACGAAGCTTAGTTACATCTAAAGACATAAGCTAAGTTTAACACATAAAATCGGAATCATTCCGAATTAATGGCGTTGTTATGCTAAAAACAAAAAAAGCTGAAAAAAGTATGTCACTATAAGACCAGTGGCAAACACAACAGGAAAGCAAAAAAAATTCTACCCTACAGACTTGCTAGCAGGCTTCAGTGTAGCCCTAATTGCCATACCCCAAGCCCTAGCCTATGCAGAACTCGCAGGCATGCCTGCCTACACAGGGCTCTACGCAGTTGCCTTTGCCAGCATAGCCGCAGCCTTCTTTGCCTCAAGCCCCTACCTGCAAACAGGGCCAATCGCAACCACATCCCTCTTAACACTCGGCGTACTAAGCCAACTCGCAGAACCCTTCAGCCCAAACTACATTGCCCTAGCAGGCCTACTCGCCCTCATAGTCGGCGTAATCAGACTCATCTTCGGCATATTCAAAATGGGCCGCATAGCCTACCTCATGTCACAACCCGTACTCATGGGCTTCATGAGCGCAGCCGCACTCCTCATCATCGCATCCCAACTACCCACCAGCCTCGGCGTGAATACCCAAAGCTCGAGTATCCTTTACAACCTACTCATCACCGTTTCGCAGCCCAACCAGTGGCAAGCTGACGCCATCTTGCTATCTGTTTTCACAGTAAGCCTCATGCTACTCGGCAAAAAAATACACCCCCTATTCCCAAGCGTACTCATAATAGTAGTCGTAGGCATTTTGTACAGCATCTTCCTGCCTTACTCGAGTGCCCTTGTAGGCAGCATTCCTCAGGGCTTTCCTAGCTTGTCTTTAAACTTACCCTGGCAAGCCCTACCTAACTTAGTTTTAGGTGGCGCAGTCATAGCCATAGTTGGTTTTGCCGAGGCTGCCTCAATCTCAAGAACCTACGCAACCCTAGACCGCAGTATCTGGAATGCCAATAAAGAATTTATAAGCCAAGGCGCAGCCAACCTAGCCTCAGGCCTCTTCGGAGGCTTTCCGGTAGGAGGCTCCTTTTCACGTAGCTCAGTCAACCGCCTAGCAGGCGCAAAAACACGCTGGAGCGGTCTTGTTACAGGCCTCACCGTACTTGCCTTCTTACCCTTCACCTTCTTACTAGCAGACTTACCCAAAGCCATACTCGGCGCCATCATCATAGCTGCCGTACGCAACTTAGTACGCCTAAAAGAACTCTGGAACTTAAAAAACTATTCAAAAACCCAAGCTTACATAGCTTGGATAAGCTTCGCCCTAACCATAGTACTAGCCCCCCGTATTGACCTAGCCATACTCATAGGCATAGCCATGGCCATAGCTCACCATCTACGCAGAGAACAACAAGTCTACATAGACATATGGATATACGGCAGCGTACTGCACGTAAAACCCAAAGGCGTTTTATGGTTCGGCTCGAGTGCCGTAGTAGAAGAAAAACTAAATGAAGCGCTAGCAAGACATAAAGATGCCACCAAACTAGACTTGCATTTAGGTGGCTTAGGTCGCATTGATTTAAGTGCCGCACTCATGCTTAAACGCCTCATGGCAGACGCTGAAAAAGCAGGTTTAGAAGTTGAACTTGTGAGCGTGCCACCCATGGCAAGAAGTTGGGTGGAGCGCGTCTGGGCAGATGAACTCGAGTAATGCTCAAAATTTAGCCTTATTTAACGTTTACCTCTTTCTTTAGGAAATCTTTGACCTATTACCCATTATGATAAACTTGATACGTTGATGCCTTGGTTTCAGAGTGGGCATTGTTTTATCCCCTTGTTATTTGGAGTTACGCTATGTCTCATTCACGTGATTTTCGTGTTGCTATTATTGGTGCTGGCCCGAGTGGTTTTTTTGCTACTGAGGCGCTTTGTAAAAATCTTGATGCTGTTTCGGTTGATATTTTTGATAGGCTGCCTACGCCGTTTGGTTTGGTACGTTTTGGGGTTGCACCTGATCATCAGAAAATAAAGTCCGTTACGAAGGTTTATGAGCGTACTGCGCTAAAAGAAAATGTTCGTTTTTTTGGTAATGTTGCTTTGGGTAAAGATTTAAGTCATGCTGATTTAAAGCAGCATTATGACGCCATTATTTATACGGTGGGTGCTTCGAGTGATCGTAGTTTGGGTGTTGCTGGTGAGGCTTTAGAGGGCAGCATGTCTGCCACTGAGTTTGTGGCTTGGTACAATGGGCATCCTGATTATGAAACGCATATTGAGAGCATAACTGCTGAAGCAGTTGCGGTTATTGGTATGGGTAATGTAGCTTTAGATGTTACGCGTATTTTGGCGAAGTCTGTTACTGAGCTTGCCACGTCTGACATTACCGATCATGCGCTTGAGGTGCTAAAGGATAGCAAGGTTAAAGATATTTATATGATTGGTCGGCGTGGCCCTGCGCAAGCGAAGTTTACAACTAAGGAACTAAGGGAATTAGGTGAGCTTCTAAATGCGAATATCGTAGTGAGTGAAGCTGATATGCAGATTGATGAGGCGAGCCTTGCTTCTATTGAAAATGAACCTGCTCTTAAGAAAAATTTAGAAGTCATGCAGGGTTTTGCTAAGCAAACTCAAGAAAGCAAGGCACGCCGTGTGCATCTTCGTTTCTTAGCGTCACCTATAGAAATTTTAGGTGACACTAAAGTAGAGGCTATAAAATTAGAAAAAAACAAGCTCGAGCTTAGTGATTCGGGCTATATAAATGCGGTGGGTACCGGTGAGTTTGAGGTTTTGCCTGTGCAGATGGTGTTGCGTAGCGTGGGGTATCGTGGTGTGGCTTTAGAGGGTGTGCCTTTTAATGAACGGCGAGGGGTTATTCCGAATGATAAGGGTGTTGTGCAAGATGAGCAGGGTAATAGGGTTGCGGGTGAGTACGTCGCGGGTTGGATTAAGCGTGGCCCGAGTGGTGTGATTGGTACAAATAAAGCAGATGCCATGGAAACCGTAGAGCAGCTTATTGCTTTAGAAGCAACTGAAGATTTAAGTGAAGATGACACTAAAATCCCAACGGCAATTACTGACTTATTAAAAGCAAAAAACATTCATTACGTTAGTTTTGAAGACTGGCTCGAGCTTGATAAGTTAGAGCTTGCTGCGGGTGAGCAGCAGGGTAGACCTAGAGTTAAATTTACAAATGTTCAAGAAATGCTTAAGCTTGTTGCTAAAGCAACTAAGTGACCGTACAGAAATTACTTCCCTGAATCAAGACGAGGGCGAATGGTG
>CAZWJZ010000253.1:0-4597 GCA_964634665.1 uncultured bacterium
TCGATAGGCAGTTCTGGGTACTTGCCATAGTTCTAAGTTTGACTTCATAATGACATTGGCAGCATGAATGTCGTTAGAGAGGTTGTATTCTTTACCGCCACTTGGCCAACTGTTACCCCCTATCCAAATAACGCGAATATTCTTGGTTTGTATTTCAGGCTCGAGTAGGAGTGCAGATGCCATGTCGGTGAGGGGTCCGTAGAAGGCGATATGAAGGGGTCTGGGGTCGTCTTTCACGGCTTCTTCGATAATGAGGCGTGCGCCAGCTGAATCTACGGGGGTTGCTTCGTCTGGCATAGCGTGGGTTGCGCCGGCATCAACACGTATCTCGTTTTCTAGGCCCATTAGGCGTAGGCAAAGCACGGTCTCATCAAAACTATCTTGCAAGCTTGTGGCTGATTTGGCAGTTCCAAAGTGGGCTGGAATGATGCCGTGTAATTCAAAGGAGGGTGTCAGTACGGCGTGAACAATGGCGTATTGGTCATCTGCTTCGTTTTTGGCGTCTGTGTTTACAATGACGCGTTGCTTGGCTGCTGCTGGAAATGCTACATCAAAAACCGTAAAATCAGTCATTACATAAACTCCCATCGATTGGTGTTTTTCTCTCAGTATGGGGCTGAGAGTTAGCATGTTTTTAAGCAAAAACCAATCTATTTTTATGTCTACTTGACGTTATAACCTGAAGGAGGTATATTTTCAATAGAATAAAATACATAGTTTGAATAAATATTCAGAAGCTTCCTGAAGAACCTCTGAAGCAACAACAAAAGCGTTGTAAATACGACCTTTAGCTGTCATAAGACAAACGTTCTATCTTAGCCATGCGCTCAAGAAAGTAAGAGGATTAAATGAAAAAACAAATGACCATAGCCGTCATTATCGGCAACCGCAACTTCTTCCCCGACTCACTCATAAGCGAAGGAAGAAAAGACATACTCGAGCTCTTCACTGAAATGAACATTAAACCCATTATCTTGAGTGAAGAAGATACCAATTTAGGTGCTGTTGAAACATGGGAAACCGCCAAAAAATGCGCAGCCTTATTTAAACAACAGCAAGATGACATTGACGGCATCTTGATATGCCTACCTAACTTTGGCGATGAAAAAGGCATTGCTGACACCATTAAGCTATCGGGTTTAAATGTACCCATTTTGGTACAAGCTTACCCAGATGACTTAGGACAACTCATGCCTTCACGCAGACGTGACGCGTTTTGCGGCAAAATTTCAGTCTGCAATAACTTGTATCAATACGGCTTTCCCTTCACCATGACTGAGTTGCACACTGTTCACCCCAAAAGCGACTCATTTAAAAAAGATTTAAAGAAATTCTTAAGTGTTTGCAGCATTGTCAATGGCCTTAAAAACGCCCGACTTGGCGCAGTTGGCGCAAGACCCAACGCCTTTAACACCACCCGCTACAGTGAGAAACTTTTGCAAGCCTTTGGCATAAGTGTACAAACCATAGACCTTTCAGATGTCTTTGGTCCAGCCGAAAAACTAACCGATGATGATTCAAGAGTCAAAGAGCGCTTAAGTGGAATTAAAGCCTACGTCAGCACTGACGGTGTACCCCACCCATCCTTAGTAAAAATGGCCAAAATTGGCATTGTTTTAGATGCTTGGATGCAATCTTTAGATATAACCGCGTCAGCCCTGCAATGCTGGGAATCTTTGCAACTCAACTACGGCGTAAACGTCTGCACCATTATGAGCATGATGGGCGAAAACCTCATGCCAAGCGCCTGCGAAGTTGACATAACAGGGGTTGTATCCATGTACGCACTACAACTCGCCTCAGGCAGCCCCAGCGCCCTCGTAGACTGGAACAATAACTACGCAGACAACCCCAACAAATGCGTACTCTTTCACTGCGGCAACTGGCCCAAAAGCTTCTTCGGTGATGAATTCAAAATGGAATACGCCCCCATTTTAGGCTCCACCTTAGGCGACGAAAACACCTTCGGAGTGGTATCAGGCCGCACCCCCGCAGGACCCTTTAGCTACGCTCGAGTATCTACCGATGATCGTAACGGCGTAATTAAAGCCTACGTAGGTGACGGCATGTTTGTTAATGACCCTTTAGATACCTTTGGCAGTCGCGCAGTTGTTGAAGTAGCTGACTTACAAAGCCTCATGAAGCACATTTGCAAAAACGGCTTTGAGCATCATGCAGCCATGAACGCCTCTCACTCAGCTACAGCTTTAACAGAAGCCTTTGAAACCTACTTCAACTGGGAAGTCTATCACCATCAAAGTTAACACTCCATGCTAACCGCGTTAGCTTTTAAGGAAAGCCGACAATCAAACTAATACCTACACTTAAACAGCTGAACTACCTGCCGAAGAAAAACAATCTCTTGACTGCGCATTAGTAAGCCCAGCAAATGCAGCTGAGTTTGGCGTCTTTGCACGTTTAAACTAAACCCCTTTTACCCTCATTCCCTTTCCAAGCTGCACAGATATAGCGCTTATACCTAGCGTTATCATCTGCGCAGCTTTTAAGCTAAGTATCTTATGGAAAAAACTGACTTGCAAACTTACCTGCACGACCATATTCCTCAATCACGTACCATGGGGGTACGGGTTGAAGACATAGCAGACAAAAGCCTAAGCTTATCAGCCCCACTCGAGCCAAACATTAATCATAGAGACTCTGTTTTTGGGGGCAGCGCAAGTTCCGTGGCCATTTTGTCAGCATGGGCGTTTTTGCACTGCAAACTAAGCTCTTTAGGACTATCACCAACCCTAGTAATTCAAAAAAATACCATGACTTACGATGCACCTATTTTAGGGCAGTTTCAGGCAGTAGCTAGCTTAGCAAGTGAA
Source organism: uncultured bacterium (assembly GCA_964634665.1). GTDB lineage: Bacteria > Deinococcota > Deinococci > Deinococcales > Trueperaceae > JAHEBB01. The sequence goes on from CAZWJZ010000253.1 coordinate 2,832, forward strand.
GAAACTTGGGATAGATTTCTTAGCACCTTAAAACGCCGAGAAAAAGCTCGAGTTGAAGTGCAAGCTAAACTCTATTACAACGAGCAAGTGGTGGGCTTGTTCATGGGTAGTTTTGTGGCTGTAAATAAACTATAAGAACCCTTAGTCTAAATGAAAAACCTCTTCTAATTCCAGCATCATTTCATCTGCGTGGGTGCTACCCATGCCTTCAAAGTAGGGTGCCATAAAGTCTTGCCATTTGGCATTTATTTCTTCTTTTGCCATGCCATCTAAAGACGCCTGAAAGCTTTCTTCTGCTTCAAAGTAACCAAATAACAAGCCATCAGGGCGCATAAAGAGTGAGTAGTTGTGCCAGCCTGTGCGCTTTAGTGCGGTTTGCATTTCAGGCCAGACATTTTCATGATGCTTTTTGTATTCATCGACTTTGTCTTCTTTAACTTTTAATAAAAAACCAATTCGTTTCATAGTTCTCCTAGGGGTAAACTAACGGGAAATGCTCACCTTGCATTTTTTCACCATTATTAACTGCAACAAATTGTTTCATGACATGCTCTCCGTTAGCAACATACCTAGTGTCTTGCGTCATGTAGTGAATCGCAATAGCACGACGCGGCTTAGTGCTGGTATTTGCATGCGAACCATGCCATGTCAAAGCATGATGAAAATGCACTTCGCCTTTTTTCACAGGGCAAGGCACAATGTCAATACGGTGACCTTGAAATTCATTAGGCATAGCTTCAAAATGCTTAAGCGTATGGATAAAATCAATATTATTACCCCATAAGTGAGAGCCCGGCACCATGCTCATACAGCCATTATCAACATCGACATCATCTAAAGCCACCCAAGCAGAAACTTCTGTCATGGGTTCCAAAATAGGCCAGTAAGGTGCATCTTGATGCCACATGTTTACACCACCAACTTGTGGGGGTTTGTACTGAATCTGGTCATGCCAAATACGCAGTTCAGTAGCTTTAGTGAGTTGCGCAATGGCTTTTGCAATAAGCTTATTAGTAACAAGTGCTTTAAAGGCTTCACTAGCCTCCCAGATATTAACGATTTGCCTAACTGGGTTTTTGTCATTCCCACCAAGATTATGGTTAAGTACCGCCTGCGGAACATCATCACGACCCGCATCGGCAATAACCCGCATGATTTCATCACGTAAGACATCAACCGTAGCATCATCAAGAACCTTGCCACCATTCAAAAAACCATTTTCCTGAAAAGAAGCCATTTGCTGATCACTTAACACCTAAACCACCTCATAGTAAAAGAAAGCTCGAGTATGACTTTTTTGTTGTGCATTGTTTTCCTTTCTTCATTTTGTCTTTTCATTAGCTTAAGGCTTTTCTTTAAATTAGCTTTGACCTCTAGCCATTAAATAGTATTAAGGTAAAAGTAATCACCCTGAAAGATTGAGTTTTACTATGTTGAAGCTATCTTAAGTACAGTCTAAACCAAATTGCTAAAAAGCAGTAGAGTCTTTATAAATAAGCTTAATGAGCTGCGCTAAAAACAAACATTCTATGGCAATATCGCATGGTCTTCAAAACACTCGGTATCCTTAGAGCCAGCGCAAGCAACAGCATTACGCTGGCTGTTCACTTTATATACCCCTCTTTTTTGATTGTTACGCAACTGTAATATTGGTGCTTTATGCTATTAAGCCAATGTGCACTGTTGTAAAGCAATAGGCACCCTTAGTCTCGGAGGCTCGTCATGAAGCATTATTCTTTTCTTCTTTTTACCTTACTTTTCTTTGT
>CAZWJZ010000253.1:4607-6784 GCA_964634665.1 uncultured bacterium
GCTTGTAGTAGTTCAAGCACCACAGGTCCTCAACCCCAAGATACAGCTGTTACTGACATGAGTGACTTAGATGTTCCTGATGATTTTGATTACTCAACCACGCGATCCATAAACCTAACGGTTAGCGCTAAAGGTGATATAGGTCAAGCACTCGAGTTTGCGCTTGTTAAGGTGTCAGCTGAGTCTGGTGATTTACTTAAGGCAGTTACAAATGCTGAGGGTTCGCTGGAGACTGTGGTTACCTTTCCCTCTTATCTTGAACGTTTTGAGATTAGCTTAAATCATCCTGAGTATCAGGAAAGCAAGACAGTTGCTTTGACTTCGGCTACTGACTTAAAGGTTGTGTTTGACCCTAATGCAGCTAACTTAATGACTGCAGCAGCTAGTCTTCCTTTTTCAACTTGCCCTACACTTGGCTTTTTGTTTCAGAATGCTACGACAGATGCTTATGGTGTAAATTTAGCGTCAGGTGCTACACAACTCCTTAGTGAAGATCTTGCTGCTGCTGGTTCTGAAGCTAAAAAACTAAACGCAATTGGTTTTAATCTGCTTGATAATTATGTTTATGGTTATATAACTAGTGATAATAAGGGCACTATTGCTAGGGTTGGTATTGATTACGAAATTACTGTTCTTGGTCCAATTGCTAATTTGCCTTATGGTGGCTTTTTCGTTGGCGATGTTAATGCAGAGGGTCACATGTACTTAACCACGGCTAATAACCCTAAGTTTTATGTGGTTGATCTTGATAGCAGTTCAGAAACTTACTTAGACTTACTAGCAACTAGAAATTTTAGTCGCACTATCCAGATTTATGATTGGGCGTTTAACCCGCTTGATAACATGATTTACGCACTCCAAACAGATAACAACGGTAGTCATTTATTCAGAGTTAATCCTACTTCTGGCGCAGTTGAAGATTTAGGTGCAACAGGCATTCCAAAAGGAACTTATGGTGCTGGTTACTATGATGCCTCTGGTTATTACTATGTGAGTAATAATGCCACGGGTTACATTTATCGTATAGATACCAGTAATCCTGCAGGTCTTTCAGCCCAAACACCTATTGAGGCAAAAAGCCAAGTTATAACCTTTTCAACCAATGGCCCTCAATCCTCTAATAATGATGGTGCTCGCTGTATGAATGCACCTTCTCCAACCCTAGCAGATGACAGTGATGGTGATGGTGTACCTGATAGTACTGATGAGTACCCCTTAAACCCTGATTATGCCTTTAATAATGTGTCTACTGGCAGCTTAGCGTTTGAAGATAGGTGGCCTTTAGAAGATGATTATGATTTTAATGATGCTGTTATTGATTACCGTATTAACCAAATTACTAATGCCTCTAATGACGTAGCGACCATTGTTGCCGACTACAGCTTTAAAGCTGCTGGCGCTGCTTACACAAATGCCTTTGCTATAGAACTACCGTTTGCACCCAGTGTCGTTAAGAGCATTACGGGTGCAAATGTAAACTATCAAGGTGAATGGTCTTACCTAAGCTTTAATGAGAACAAAACAGAGGCAAATCAAACAAACGCAGTTGTCTTTATTAGTGATGATATTGGTCGTACTCTTGGTTACTTAGTTAATACCAAGCCGAATGGTAAACGCAAAGACCCTGTAACGGTAACCGTAACTATTGATCTTGTTAGCCCACAGCCTTTAGCTGGCTTAAGTGCGCCTTACAATCCCTTTTTGGTGGCTAATGTTAGCGACATAAGTCTAGCTGGCTTCTCAACACCAAGGGTTCGTGGCACCGAGATTCACTTAGCCAATCATGCCCCCACTGACTTGGCTGATTTAAGCTTATTTGGCACAGGAGATGACGCTAGTAATCCTAGTTCAGGTCGTTACTACCTAAACAGTAGCAACTTGCCTTGGGCTCTGCATATCCCTGAAACTTTTAAGTACCCTGTTGAGCGTGCACAAATCCTTACCGCACACACAAAATTCTCAACTTGGGCAAATACCAGTGGAGCTTCTTCTAGTGACTGGTACCAAAACAAAAATAGTTACCGCAACACGCAATTTATTTACTAAGTCATACTAGAAAGCTAATGCGCAATGAGTTTAAATCTATAACTCATTGCGCATTAGCTTTTACGAATTGCTACTAAGTAAGCGTACAAAAACAACATCCCTAAAGTTAGGTTAAGATGCGGAGATGGAAA
>CAZWJZ010000254.1:0-6741 GCA_964634665.1 uncultured bacterium
TCTCCGCATCTTAACCTACCTTTAGGGATGTTGTTTTTGTACGCTTACTTAGCTATAGTATTTAGCTGGCGAGCCTCATTATTTTTACAAGTTTTAAATGTATTCATACAGCTTTTTTTAGCCTTAGTTATAGCTGCCCAACTAAGCTTAGCCAAACTTAAAAACAGCAACGTCACCGAACTCGTCATTAATTGCATAAGAACCAGCGTTGGCTTCATCTTCTCACCCTTCAGGCTTCTTTTTCAAAGCCCTTGGAAAGAACTCGCAAAGCTTAGCCAACAAAAAAGCAGTGCTCGTTTTCTAGCCATAAGCCGAGGGCTCATTTTTGCCCTTCCGTTAGTCTTTGTGTTTGCTATTTTACTTGCCTCTGCCGATGCTCTTTTTGCCAACCTTCTTGAAACAAGCTTCAACTTCAAATTGGGCAAGTTGACAAGCCAACTCTTCTTTACAGGCTTTGCAAGCCTACTAGCACTCAGCTATTTCAGCCAAAGCTTCATAAACAGTCCTTGGCTCGAGCTAGACACCAAAGCACCCAAGCTCTTACGTTTTGGCATTATCTAAACAAGCATTGGGTTTGGCTCTTTAATCTTGTTATTTCTTAGCTTTATGCTGGTTCAAGGCAGTTATCTTTTTGGCAGCCTAAAACCCCTAGCCAGTCAAGCACTCATAGAAAACTCGAGCTTAACTTACGCTACTTATGGTCGCAGTGGCTTTTTTGAGCTTGTTACCGTTACGGTTTTACTGCATATCGTTCTTCTACTAGGTTTATGGTTTACCCAAGCAAAAGCCCAGCAGCTTTACAAGATTCTGGCCAGCATTTTGGTTGTCTTGTTATTTGGCATAATTGTTTCTACCTTTAGTCGTTTAAATCTTTATATTGCTAGCTATGGCCTAACCGAATTACGCTTTTACAGCAGCGCGCTCATTGTTTGGATAGCGCTAATTATGGTTTATTTCTTAGTTCGATTGTTCTATAAAAAAGCACCCAAAATACTCATTAGCTACCTGGTGCTTGGTTTACTGGGCGTACTAGGCTTATATACTGTTAACCCTGACGCCAGAATAGCGCACACTAATTTAAACCGCCTAGATAGCGCTGTCGAGCTCGATACTGACTATCCTTATAACTTAAGCTTAGATGCCACCCCTAGCATTGCGAAGCACCTAAATGACAACACAAACAAGTTGACTGAAAACACCCTTACTGAACTTAAAAGCCTACTCAGCTATCAAGCTCAAAATCAGACAGCTTTAATTTGGCGCAGTTTTAACTTGGGTAGATGGTAAGGTCGAAATATTCTGAAAACCTATCAGACTACGAATGGCTGGCAATTTGATACCACTCAATAACCAAATCCGTTGATATCCTTATCACTTAAGACCGCTCCCATAAGTTCTGAGAATTTATCTGGCGTGCAAGCAAAACTAGGTATTTTATGGGCACTAAGCTGCTCAGCAAGATCTTTATTAAATTTAGGTATACCCTCATCACTCAAAGCCAGCAAACTAACAACCTTCACTTCATTTTCAGCCAAAGCTACCAAACGCGCCACAAGCTGCTCTTTTCGACCACCACCCTCAAACAAATCACTAATCAAAATAAGCACCGTATCTCTGGGTCGCTCAATCAGCGTTTCACAATACGCCACTGCTTTATCAATATTAGTACCGCCCTTTAACCTTAGACCAAAAATCAAATCAACCGGATCACTTAAGTCTTCCGTGACATCAACAACATTTGTGTCAAACAACACCATTTTGGTGCTAATAGCCGGCACTGACGCCATAACCGACGCAAAAACACTGGCATAAACCACCGACTTAGACATGCTGCCACTCTGATCAATACACAAAATCACATCATGCAAAGCGTTGCGTTGCTTACCATGCCCCACCAGTGTTTCAGGCACAATAGTTTTATAAGCAGCTTGGTAATGCTTCAAATTAGCATGAATAGTCGAAAGCCAGTTAATTTCTTTTTGCTTACGAGGATTCTTAACCCGAATACTCTTATTTAAACTACCCGTTAAAGCCTGCAAAAAAGAATACTCGAGCTGTTCCTTTAAGTCATCAACAACTTTTTGTATAACCTGCCTTGCACTCGCTTTGGTTTCATCTGGCATGAGTTTAGATAAGGCAACAAGTTGTGTTGTTAAAGCAATATTTGGCTCTAGCGCATCTATAAATTCAGGCTCTTCAATGAGTTTACGTAAATTCCATTTTTCTATGGCATCCCGCTGCATTATTTGCACCACTGAGCTAGGGAAGTAGCTGTTTATATCCCCTAACCATCTGGCAATATCTGGTTTAGAATCAGCATCTCCCCCTTTGTCACCATCACCATAAAGCTCATCAAGCGCATCATCTAAAGCTTGATCTTCTTCAGAAAGCCCCGACTCAGCCTCAGTATCTCCCTGACCTTCTTCACCTTCACCAGAGTCGCCAGCCTCAGCCTGCTGGCCTTGCTGCTGCTCTTGCTCTTCTTCACTTTTACCCAGCAACAAACGCCAACGCCTATCACGCTCGAGTGGGTCACTGGCTTGCACTAATAGGCTCATGCTTGACCTCTTTCTAAGTTGCTTCTTAGCTCACTTTGGTTTAGGCCTGTAAGTTGCGCCAAGTAAGGTATGACCTGTGCTGCCTGCTCATGACTAAAACCTTCTTTGCTTAACGCTTTGCTACTAAAATCTTGCTTGGCTTTTAAGCGCAATTGCTCTTTTGAACTTTGTGAATAACTAGAAAAGGTACGTCTTAATAACGGCAAAAGATCTAAAAAGTTTTCTTCAGCCAGTTGCACAAGCCAAGCATCTAAACGCCGCCATAAATCATCATCATGAACTAAGCTTTGCGCACTGCCCTTAAAGAAACCCTCAATCCAAAAAGCTGTTCTAAGCATAGTCTCAAGTTCATAAGTCTGGCTTCTATTAAATAGCAACGTAGCATCAAGCTGCTCAAAAAGCTCTTGCTTACTAAACACTCGAGTGTTGCTTAGCAGTCGGCAGAGTTTGCCTGCTATCAGTCCGTGGCTTTCGTCATTTTGAGCTATGCGTTTAAGTTCAGCCTGAAAGTTTTCTTTTAAGTCAGCATCATTTAGACTAAGAATAAGCGCGTGACTTTGCACTATAAGTTCACTTCGTTCTTTAGCAAGCTCATCTTTTAGGTTTTTGCAGCCTTCAAATAAATGAACCTTTATACGGCTCACCAAGGTTTTTATAATAGGGTCAATAGCTTCGTTAGCTATCTGCCTTACACTGCCGTAACGCCTAACACTAATTAGGGGTGGTAGTGCTTTCATAAGTTGATTTAAGTCTGAACTGCTCGCCGACAAGTCACTAAGTCTTGTTATTAAGTCTGCCATCAGGTCAGGCAAGGCTGCAAACATAGCCATATCTAGTAACTGACTAAGAGCATCTAGGGTTTGAGCTTTAGCAATGGCTTCTTTGGTGCAAGCTAAGGCGGCACTTTCAACGCTTAGGCCCCAACGGTTAGCCTCTATAACTTTTAAGGCCAGTTCTGGCTTCCATGTTAAGACCCAAGATTCATGGTAGCTGCCTTGCTTGCCCCGAACGCTTAGCTTTTCGCCCCAACTCACCCCTAGTAACTGCAAACGGTAAAGCACTTGACTTCGCTTTAAGTCTAAGGTTTCTCTTAAATCAAGCTTAAGGCTTGTCGCCTCCAAACTAGGGCTTAAAGAGAGTTCTTGTTGAAGGCGGTAGAGGTCTTTTTGTAAAGGCACCATAGGAAAGTCAGCTGGTACAAACCCCATACGCTCACTCACAATGAGCTTTTCTTGAATAAGCCTAATGGGGTTAGGATTACCCGCGCACATAACGGTTTGGGTAGCTTCTAAAAGATCACTCAAGCTCGGGTAACTCTGCTCACGCAAGGCAGCCAAAGCTTCGGCCAAACGCACCGTTTCAATAATATGCGCTGAGGATACCGTGAAACCTTCTGTTCTTAAAAAGCCAGCAATTTTTGTTAACCATTCACTTGAAAATTCAGTCGCCGTGACCGTTTCAGAACCCTGCATCCATAAATGATGATACCAACCCGGTGAGGCAACCCCCGCACCATAGCCTCCCCTAACAGCAAGTCTGCCATAAGTCCAAGGAATCCAAGCTGCTTCAACATCAACGCGCGGCATGTCAGCCAAAATAGCATTGTCTTTCTTAGCAGACTGACCCTTTAACGTTAAAGCAGGCCCATGAAACGCACCGCAGACCACCACAATACGCCTAAACCCCTCCGCTTTTGCTTGCCTAATACTGTTACGCATGCAAGCCTCACGCTGCTCCGCCAACACCAAACTACGCTGACGCTTTTCAAGATGTTCAGCCAACGAACGCTCGAGTTCTTCAGACGCCGCCTTAGGATTTGCTGCTTTTAGTTTTTCTAGATTTGTTTCAAATGCTTCGGGGTCTTCAGAGGTTTTTAGAGGTACATCTGTTTCTCTTAGGGCTTGCATAAGCTCTAAAACCGCTTCAAACATATCTGTAGCATTACGGCGCTCTTCAACCAACTCATTCCACCATCGTTCATAATGCTTATGACCAGACGCCTGAGCAATAAGCATCATAGGGTCAGTACTAGGCATAGCAGGGGCTACACCCGCAGCCAGCATGTTTGCTTGCGGTAAATCACAAAACCGCACCATGAGTTGATGAGCCAAGCCAAACTTAATAGCCTGAAACTCAGGTGAAAACACCGTAAACGGAAAATAAGACGCTTTGGCAGGCTCAGTTGGCTGGTAAGACACAAGCGCTACAGGAGGCTCGAGTTCTTCATGAGCTAGGTAAGGCAGCATGTGGTTCAGGTCACTTGGGCCTTCTATCAAGATAATGTCTAGCTTTAACTTTGCTAAAGCGTTCACTAAACTACGAGCTGAACCCGGCCCATGATGCCTTATACCCAAAATAGTCGTTTTGGACCTTAGTTTGGGCTTTGTTTTTGGTTTTGTTTCTTTTACGGTAGGCACAAGCTTATTCCTTATCTAAAAGCATGCTGTTAAGCGTTTTTGAGCGCTAGTCTGGGTTACAATTTTGATTCGTTAATGACACCGCTATCGGTACTTTTCTTTGCTTTTTCCTAAATACTCTTTAAAATCAAGAAAAGCTAAAGTAGAGCGCTGCAGGCTTGGTACAAGTCTTGCCAGTCGTTACGTTCTTTAACTACTGTTTCAAGGTACTCTTTCCAAACCCCTTGGTCGGCTTTTGGGTCTTTAATCACGGCACCTGTTAAGCCAGAAGCAAGATCATTAGCAGAGACTACACCTGAGCCAAAATGCGTTGCTAAAGCAACCCCACTGTTTAGCACTGAAATGGCTTCAGCTGTACTTAGCGTACTACTAGGTATTTTGAGTTTTACTTTGCCATCTTCCGTCTTGCCATTACGCAATTCTCTAAAAATAGTTACTACCCGACGTATTTCTTCCAAAATGGGTTTTTCAATAGCTAACTCGAGTGTTCTTGCTGAGCTTCTTACCCGCTCATTGACAATAAAGACTTCTTGCTCTGCGTCTTTAGGCAAAGGTAAAACAACGGTATTAAATCTGCGTTTTAGCGCACTCGATAAGTCATTAACACCTTTGTCGCGGTCATTAGCTGTTGCTATGACATTAAAGCCCTGCACTGCTTGCACTTCGCTTGAGAGTTCAGAAATAGGTAAGATTTTTTCAGACAGAATCGTGATAAGGGCATCTTGAACATCAGCAGGAATACGGGTTAACTCTTCCACCCTTGCAATCTTGCCTTCTTGCATGGCTTTCATAATTGGGCTAGCTACCATCGCTTCTTTACTTGGGCCATGAGCAATAAGGCTTGCGTAATTCCAACCAAAACGAATAGCCTCTTCAGCCGTACCTGCGGTGCCTTGCACTAATAAGGTACTATCACCTGATATAGCTGCAGCAAGATGCTCAGAAACCCATGTTTTACCTGTACCCGGAATACCTAAAAGCAACAAGGCTCTATCTGTCGTTAAGGTAGCAATGGCAATTTCAATGAGGCGACCATTACCAATGTATTTAGGTTCAACCTTATAGCCATTATCTAAAGTTCCTCCCAGCAAATAGGTTGCAACTGCCCAAGGTGACAGGTACCAGTTAACAGGTCGAGGGCGACGATCATTAATATGTAATTCATGAAGTTCCTCAGCAAATTGATGTTCAGCGTGGGCTCTTAAAATATTCATTTTTCTTCCTTTCCTTACTTAGACTCAAAGCTTGCTTGATGCATACGTTGTCTAAAAGCCAAAATAGCTAGGGCTTCATTAACTGCGGCACTAATAGCTGTTTTCTGTTTAAGTTGCACTAAAAACCCATTTAGCGTTTCAAAGGTTTCTGGCACACTCGAGCGTGCCGCTAATTTAAGGTTGGTTCTTAGTAAAAAGCTTTTGCTGCCATCTTGAAAAAAACTGTCTGTCTTGCTTGTCAAATAAGCAAGCCATGCTTCTAGTGTTTCACTTGACCATGCTTTGGTCCAGCGGTTAAAAAGTTTTAAGAAGAGTTGGTCAGCATCTTCTTTTTCTTTGAAGTAACTGTGAACAGCTAAAAAATCTGCCTCTTGAATCAAGGGCACCAGCTTCAAACTTATGGCAGACAGTTCATCTTGTTTTAAGATGGCTTTTGCCCACACGGTATTGCCTTGTCGTTCAGCTGCTAAGGCAAAGCCTTTTAGAAATCCTTCTTTATAATCGCTGCTTAAACTGCTACTAAGGATGCCTTCAGCAGACGCTTGAAAACGC
>CAZWJZ010000255.1:0-6734 GCA_964634665.1 uncultured bacterium
GCAGATCGCGAATTTCACCGAAGCCGGACAGTTCGAGCCGCGCCGCATCGCCGCCGCCCTGCGCACCTCTGCCGAAGAGGTGGCGATGACGGTCGGGTTGGGCAAGGACGCGCTCCAGCGCCGGACCCGGATCGGTTCGGACAAGACTCAGCGCCGTCTGCGGGAACTTGTGGAGATCCTGAACAAGGTCGAACCGCGCTTCGGCTCGGCGCTCATCGCCTATGCCTGGTATCGGTCGGAGCCCCTGGCCGGGTTCGACGGTGGTACAGCCATGCAGCTGGTGCAGGACGGCAAGGCGCAACAAGTGCTCGAATACATCGATGCGGTGGACGCGGGCGTCTTCGCCTGATGGCGCTGAACGGTGACGCCTATCGGGGCCCGCTCTTCCGCGCCCTGAACCCCGTCTATGCGCGAATGCCCGTCTCTGGGCGCGGAACGGAACTCCACGGCGGGCGGTTCAATCCAAAGGGGACGCCTGCGCTCTACTCCGCGCTAGACCCGGTCGCGGCGCTGCGCGAGGCCAACCAGGTCGGCAGCCTGCAGCCCACAATCCTCGTTTCCTACCGGGCCGACATCGCACCCGTGTTCGATGCGCGGGAGGTCGCTCAGCTCGACGCCTACGGCATAACGTATGAAGCGCTGGCCGACCCCGGCTGGCGCCTTGCCATGCTGGAGGGGCGGCGGGTGCCGACACAGGACTTCACCCGCGCCTTGATCGCCGAGGGTTATGCTGGCTTGCTAGTCCGAAGCTTCGTGAAGGGGGCAGTGGATGCCGACTTTAACCTAGTCCTTTGGGAGTGGGGCGGTGAAGGACGCTCGCTCGAGGTGATCGATGACGAAGGACGGCTGAAAAAGATGTGACGGCTGCAGTTTGAAGTGCAGGATGTCGGGTCGAGGGACAAGGTCCTTTGCAAAGATGCCGTGGAAAATTACGGAAGTCGGCCAAACGCGATGTCAGGAGCTACTGCGTTAACGACCCTTACCTGCCGGTCACCGGCCATCATCATTCTGCGATCCGGCTTGATCGAGCATGACATGACGCTCCCGCGTAACATGTCGTAGGTGTGCTTGGCGGCTGAGCGCGACGAAGTGGCAATGGGTTATGCCAACGACGGTTCTCGTGGTACTTCTTGTCGTTGTCCTGGGCATCGAACAAGCGCTGAGGGAAACGCGCTGGGTGAATTTCTGATCGACTCAACCTGGTTGAGGTCTCCGACCGCACAAGTCCTGAACCTATCCCAATCTGCCTCCATGAATCGTCCTGAGACGGACTTGCCCGGCCCCCACAGCTTGCCAATGCACCTAGTTTCGCCAGAGCGCCTCAAAAATGAGTTGAACGCACCAGTGGTATGCGGCAGTGTGTGCCGAAGGGGTTGATGCGTCATGAAAATCTCAACAACAAAAAAGAAGTCAATCATCAGATGGGCAGGAAGCAAGAGGGGCGCGTTGCCAGATCTGCTTGAACATGTTCCTAACGACATCACGACTTATGTCGAGCCATTTGCGGGTTCAGCGGTTTTGTACTTTGCCCTGGCTCCGAAACAAGCGCTTCTGTCTGACCTTAACTGGCCCTTGGTTAATTTTTACAGCTGGCTGAAAGCTGACCCCCTAGAACTTCACCGAATATCATCACAATGGGAGCGCAATAGGGCGACCTTTGAAGCCGTCAGGGCAGATTTCGACACATCGTCAAACAGCATAGAGTCTGCTGCAAGATTCTATTATTTGAACGCCAATTGCTTTAATGGAATCTATCGCACCAATCGTCGCAACAAGTTTAACGTTCCATTTTCTGGATCACGAATGGCAAAGCCAGCAAGTGTTGATGAATTTACCCTCTTTTCTCGCAAACTTCGGAGCGCTGACTTCAAATGTCATGATTTCCGAGTCTCGCTGTCTATGGAGGCAAGCCCAAAGCACTTTTTTTACATAGACCCACCCTATTTTGTCGATGATAAAAGGGTCTTTAATGAATACGGGCCAGAGTACTTTTCCTTTGATGATTTGGTTGAGTTGGCGGATATCCTTCCGCGGCTAGACGATGCGGGTGCCAAGTTCCTCTTGAGCTATGCCGACTGCGGCTTGGCGAGAGAGCTCTTCAAGTCTTGGGAGATAAGTGAGTTGACTTTGACCCGCAATGTTGGAGGGTTCAAGTCATCGCGAAGGAGGGAGAGCGAGTTGATCATTACGAATTTTCGTGTTCCGCGAATGATGTAGTACTAGGCTCCTTGACCAAATGCCTTTCAGAATACTTGTTGTAAGCGATATCCACATGTTCGATGGCGCGCCCAGCGTGTCTGGCCCGTCTTGGGTCTCCTCTATGCCAATACACCGGAGCCCAAAGAAGAACCCGTTGGCAGGGTTAAAGGAGCTTTTTAAGCACAGCGATAGTATCGATTGGATTCTCTGCCCAGGCGACCTAGCGGACAAGCACAACCAGACATGCCAGGGTGTCGCCTGGACAATGCTGAGCGAGATCCGGCAATCTCTGCACGCACGGCACCTTTTTGGGACAGTTGGCAACCATGACGTGGACTCGCGGCACGTCAACGAAAGAAGTGAGCTGCCTTGCGCTTCGTTGAAGGCTCTATCGCCCGCATTTCCACACGGAAATAGCCGCAGTGATCGGGTAAAAGATGAGTTTTGGGCGAATGGAATCACACAGCATGTTGAGTTAGATCGGAACTTCTCCCTCGTGATCATGAACTCTTGTGAATTTCACGGGATCGACAGCGGGAGTATTGTGAATGGTCAGCTTGTTGATCAGGAATGGAATCGGGGGAAAGTGTCGGATTCTTCCATTGACAGACTTAGAGAAATAAGCGGGCGAACTTCTACAGATCGTAACATTCTGATGCTCCATCATCACTTAAGTCCAGCACTGGCAATGGAGCGAGACTTTTCCGCCCTTGCGAACTCAGACAGAATTCTTGAAGCCATGAACAGCGGACGAAAGGATTGGATGGTTATCCATGGGCACCTGCACTTACCGCGCCTCTTCATGCAAACGGCATCACGACCTATAAGCGTGCTGTCATCTGGTTCAGTCGGGGGAATGACATGGCGTCTGAGGCACGGTACTACGCCTGATAACCAAGTTCACTTGATCGACTTTGCCGACGAGGCGCAGATGAAGGCTCAAGTCCATAGTTGGAATTGGGTGAATGAAACTGGTTGGGTTCCTGCAAGCTCTGCCGACCATGGACTTCCTGCAATCACCGGATTTGGATCAACGAGTGCTCCTGCGACCTTGGTGAGAGAAATCCTCAGTTGGCTCGACCATCAGCCAGAGATCAAGTGGTCGGACGTCCAAGATCGATTTCCAGATGTCGCCTTCTTGAATCCAGAACAGCACAAACAGCTATTCGACGATTTGGATAATAGCAATGTAGAAATACTCCAAAAGCGAGGCAGCTCTATACCTTTGTCTGTCCGGAGGGCAGAGACATGAACAGACGCCTTTTCGAATCCTTCAATGCGCGTCCGATTGAAGCAGAAGCGGTCGGACGAAGTTTTGTTTACAATTCCACCTTTCGTCGTCTTGCGGTAAGGAATAATTCAGTAGTTATTGGGCCCAGGGGTAGTGGCAAAACTACATACTTCAAGATGTTAACACTGCCTGCACTATATAATTGGAAAAGTGCGCAGAGAAATGGGATTATTGACATAGTCGATTACAACGCAGTGTATGTTCCGACCGACTTTTCGTGGTTCCCAGATTTCAGACATCCAGTTGGGTTAACTTTGGATGAAGAAACAGACAGCGTATTGTCGTATGCGAGGTTTCGAAACAGCGTTTTGAGAGCTTTAGTGACCGCTTTGCTCGAGGCCAATTCAGAGCGGATAAAATCCGAGCCTCGACTGAGGAAATATAAAATTAGCTTGGACCGCAATGCAGAGGCTTCAATCAGTAGGCGGTTGGCAAGCGCCTGGATGCTGGAGCCCAAATTTGGGGGGATAGATGGTATCACAGACGCAATAAACTGCAGGAACCGTGAAATACAACGAATGCTCGCTGCCGCATACTATTATCCAAATAGAATAAGAGAACGAATTCAAACCCTCGATTACCTACATGACAGAATCTTTGACGATCTTGGATCTTTTGCAGATGCAGTAGAGAGCGCTACAGGTCAACGACGAAAGTGGGCCGTTTGCTTTGACGAAGTAGAGATAGCCCCGGACGTTATAAAAAGCGAGATATGGGCTAGTCTTAGATCTTTTGATCAACGGTTCTTGATAAAGCTATCCGCGAGTCCATACGATGAATCTCTATGGAAGTCGAAGGGCCCAAACGATGCAATGAAAGACAACGACTACGAGGAGATTTGGCTTCAGCAAAGCCGAACTGAGGCCCTCGAGTTTAGTATGAAGCTATTTTCTGGTTTATGTAGTGATTTGGGTATCCCGCCGCAACGTCAGAAAGACCTCCTTGGGCCATCTTACTACGATGATGATTTTGACTATAGTCTTTCGTTGCGACGCTCGAGATTGCCGAAGTCTAACACTTCGAAGGCCGACAAAGAAAGTGCTAGGAAAGACAGCTTCTACACGCGCAAGTTCCTGTCACTGTCTGAGAAGGACGAGTCCTTTGCAGATTTTTTGGGGCGAGTTGGGATTGAACCTACTAGCTTTCGGGAGTTGACGGGTAACCGCCGAGCCTTTGTTCGAAAATTCATTTCGTCGGTAGTGATACGGGACGCATACCTGCGCAGTACAAGGTCCGGAAAGAAGGTTCATTTGGCCTCCAAGAAGGCAATTGACAGGTTCTATACTGGTCAAACAACCCTTTTCACCATTTGTGAGGGAAATCCACGATGGCTCCTTGTTGTGCTTCGGCCCATGCTAGAGCAATATGTTGCATCAAGAGAGTTCAACATTTCTACCATCCAAAGGGAGGTTCAGGCAAAATGCCTTGAGGACGGCGTATCAACGCTTTTGTCGATCCTTTCCACCGTGGCACCCGATGATAATGGCAGAGCGGATGCGCCAACTCTACTTGAGATAATTGAGCGGGTGGGTGACGCATTCTTTGACGAAGTGCTTGGGCCGCGGTTCGTCGCAGAGCCTCATCTTTCTTTCAAGGTGGATGATGCCGTTGATGATCGCGTGCTACAGTTGATTGGGGCGGCAGTAAACCAAGGCGCGCTGGTTCTGATTCCCGAGAGTCGGAATCCTCGAGCTATTGAGATCACGGACAAGAGAACACTTCGAGGGCAGCGGTTGAGGCTCTCATACTACCTGGCGCCACGCTATAGGCTACCACTTGTTGTTGGTCGGTGGATGAACCTCTCGACAATTCTTACGAGCAGGCGCGACAGTAGCGCGTCAGAGGAGCAAATCATGTTGGATCTGTTTGGTGACGAATCATGATTTTCGATTGTAACGTCGAGAATCTGGAGAGTAGTGATGGAATTAGAAGTGATCTTCACATTTCAGCACTTGGATTTGAAACCAGAAGTATGTGTTTAATACGCAGCAGCCTTGTTCATGCGGATCGCATTTTGTTTCTGAAGTTTCCAGACACTGATCTCTTTTCGTATAGGGAGAATGTTGAAGTTGCGCGATCAAGATCGAATGGTGACATTATCGAGTACTCGGAGTCGGACTTCTTGTCCAGATTGAGGGGCTTTTTCTCTGATCTGCTGCCGAGGTCCGTTTCATTAGATATCTCATCAATGAACCGAACGATGATCTCAGCAGTGATCTCTTGTCTTGCTCGATTGGAAACCGCAACAGAGATTTCGATCTTCTATGTTCCGGCAAACTACAAATCTCCCAACGTCAGTTACTCTGACCTTTTTTCCGCGGGTCCTGTCCTTCCTGAATTCTCAGCATTTGATGATGAGTCGGACTTGCCTTCTACAGTGCTCATGGGGCTTGGATATGAGTACGGAGTTGGCCTCGGCTTGATTAACCTAATCGAGCCTGAGAACGCAATATGCATGTTTGCGAAGGGACACGACAGGCGCTACGAGGATTCGGTTCGGAGGGCAAATCTCGATTTTAGGTTTCCCGGGACTAATGCTTCGGCAGTAGCGTACGACTTGTTTGATCCAGTTTCGACTTATCAATACGTGTCAGCAACCGTCAGGAATTTGTTGCCCAAGTACAGAGTATCTTTGATCCCGATGGGCCCTAAGATCCTTGCTAGTATTTTCGTGCTTGCAGCAGTCGAGCACCTTGGTGATGTCACACTATGGCGGGTTGTTCGTAACGCTCCGCCTACTAATGCCACGGATGACGGTTTGCTAGTTCGGTTCTCTGTCGACTCAAGGGTGCTTTTAAGAAGTGCTGACAGGTACAAGGAAGTTTTTGAGTTCTCTTAGCTCCCCTCCGGCGTTTGCAATTGGGTGGGACACATTTTTTTGCCAGCCGATCGACTGTCCGTTCGGCGGTGCGAGCCCAGAGAGGAATGCGACGAACTTTTCGACGAAGGGTCAGAACACCACTTCCGGCGTTTTTCTGCTGCTTAAGCACCATCTGCCACGTGGGGAGGCAACTGTTGTGGCCGTTGAGCGGGTCTTGGAGCTTGGCGTAGCAAACGTCCGCTCTCCGGTCATCTCATCGGCGATCCGACAGGGCAAGGGCCGCATCGAACTTAAGTGGGTCACGATTCGTCGCGCATAGCCGGTTTGACCAAGTAGGCTGACGGCACGGTCCCGAGTGGGCGACGGCGCGGTTGTGTCTCGAAAGTGGTGGACATTCTCTGGCGCCGTCCTCCGAGCGGTTTG
>CAZWJZ010000256.1:0-6726 GCA_964634665.1 uncultured bacterium
TCAACCGCAATCGAGTAAATTGACTTTTGGCATCAATTTTGAGCGAACGTTGAGTGGTTAAGTTGAAAAATTAATATTTCTCCTAGGGCATCATGGTCTTCAACTAACAAAATAATAGGCATTCCGCTAGTTTAAGATCTTTTTGTAATCCTGATGTCTTGAAATTAAAAAGTTTAGCACAAACACTTTTTCTAGACAGCTAATACTACTCTTGTTATTAAGCTATCTATAAGTATAAAGTAGCGGTGCTATGAACATAAATCGTCATTACATCATCGGTAAATACTATTACGCTTATGAATTACCAGAAGTTATTCAGGTAAAACTCAATGAAAAAGCCAATTTTACAGAATTAGAAAAATATCTCTGCATTAATGAAAATCAGTTTGAAGCTGATACAATTGAGTCAACCGTTTATTCTTTAGAAAACTAAGTTTCAACTTAAGGGTTCAGCCTGAAGTTTTAATCGAACTAGATTCCCTTCAGGATCAAACTTAATCGCTAGAACTCGTATCTTCCTTGCCAGATACATGGGTGTTAAAAAGAATTCTTTAGCTTTTGCTTTAGCATAAAAAAACTCATACGCATCGTGTACCGTTTGTTCACTTGAGGCAAGTTCAGCATTTATCATAACAAAGGTAACGTCACCATCAGCATGACCTTCAATTTTACCATAAGAAACACCAAGGTCAACATAGGCTCCTGTCTTTCTAAGCATCGACGTAGGAACTCTTTTGAAAGCTTCCACGCCTAAGCATAACCGGCTTTTGTCTTTAATTTATCAGCAATAAAAAATTACAGCATTGAAATTCTGAGAAAAACTGACATGCTATTTTTAAGATAACCAGAGCTGACATTCATCTGTTAAGTTAAATCTCATGTCAACACCGAATCTTAATATCCTCGCAATTGCAGGCAGTCTACGCAAAGCCTCACTTCACCGTGCACTTATTCGTAGCTTGCAAGATCTTGCACCAGACGACCTAAACATAGAATCGTTTGACCTCATTGACATCCCGCTTTTTAATCAAGATGTAGAAGATGAAAATCTACCTGAAGCTGTCCAAGCTTTACGTAGCAAAATTGAACAAGCCGATGGCATTATCTGGGCAACTCCTGAATATAACGGTGTTATGTCAGGTGTCATTAAAAATGCAATAGACTGGACAAGTCGCCAAGGATTACTCGCTAGACGACCTACGACTGTAATATCAGGCTCACCTGGCTCATTAGGAGCAACCAAAGCACAAGAAAGTTACGTGCCTCCCTCAATCACCTCGGCATGTACGTGCTTGCTCGCCCCTCACTTGCTATACCTAAATTGGATAAAAAGCTAGACGGTAACAGCATCACCGATTCAACCACCCAAAAGTTTGTTGAAGACTGGCTCAAAGCGTTTAAAGATTGGATTATAAAGCTTAGCAAGTAAATTAGTTCCAATCATAAACAGCTTCCTTTCTTGAGTCAATACGTTTTTTACGTGCCTTCTCAATTGGCGTTTATCAATCCCTTAACTATGACAAACTCAGCAGCACTGCCGTGGCATCATCATGTCCTTGATGCGGATTGATGTTTGAGTTTCGAATTCGTTTTTCTTCATTTCGTAAAAAAGCGAAATAGCTCTCTAAGCCAAACTGCATTATGTAATCAAACATTTGCTGAACACGCTCTTCTTCAAAACTAGGGGTTTGCTCGAGTTTCTCAACTGGCAAAAACACACCATCCGTAAGTAATAAAATCACCTTGATATGCTTTATGTCTTCGACGGCCTGATACATGTAATGAGTTAATTGCGGTAAACCATTTATAACGGAAACACCTACACGCTCATCACTGTTTCCCTTAGCATCATGATAGTTGTGATAAAGGCCATTGAGCTGATTAATTTCGCTGGCACGGCGGTTATGTAATCTCTAAAAAAAAGGGTGTTTTGCAGGCTCGCTTGGATTTTTGAGGCGTGACCTTTTGACTTTATTGTCATGCTGCGCCATTTGATCTGGTGTAAGTTGTTTGGCGGTACCATCATGGTATATGGCTATAAGAGCTGAATCTGCACCATGGGCAATTTCCAGAGTTTGTTGCTGCCAGTTGATTCTGGCAAGCGTGTAGGTTGAGGCAGGTAAAACCAATCGAATGTAGCGTTCATCTTCAGCCAAAATTGTCAATTCTGGTTCTTTTTGAAGTATTGCTTGAGCACTCAACTCACCATAGATCGAAACAAGCTCCTGAGCTAGGTGTTGATTCGCCTGAATAACCATATCTGCCAGCGGTAGTCCCTCTACAGATAATGTTGAGACTATTTGACAAAATAAGCGCGATGCAATGCCTGATGGTGTCACGTTTTTACCAAATATTGCTGAATACTTATCAAGCATGGGTTTCATACTCATGATGGGTCTTAAGCGTTGCGGAGCACCATCTGCAATTGCAAGCACAGCATCGTACTCAAAAACACCTGCCCAAACGGCATCTTCGCTAAGGTAATCTTTAATGCTGTCTTGCAGAAGCTCGAGTTTAAGGTGTTTTTTCATTTTGAAAGTACCAAAGCTGATGGAACGAGTCGCCCGTAAGAGGCAAAAGGAATGCCTCGCTTGTCAGCAGGGTCAATAAGAGTACCTGAACTTTCAAACAGCTGTGCTAATCCTCCCCTATCTAAATTCAAAACCCCTACCGCACCAAGTTTGAGCATGCAAAGAGTTAGATCAAGCAGTGTTGCTCCTTGACCAACAAAAACTGTAACGAAAGGTAAATTCTCTATCCTTTGCGCTGATAACGCAAGTTCACCAAACTGCATATGAGTATTAATTAATTTTTGATATGAAGGAGGTAGGTCTTCAAATTGAACAAATGCCGTATCTTTTAATAGCTGCATCAGAAAAGATCGCAAACCAAAAAAGGTTTCACCCTCTATTTCACAAACCTCGAGCTCGAGTTTATATGCAGCAGGTTCAGGACCTTTTGGTAGCGCACAAACGCATACACTATGCTTGAAGTTTTTTGCAAGATGATACGCCCACTCATTAGCACGCTTTTGAGTATGCAGATTAAGCTTCACAATCTTTATATCATCAGCAAGAAAGCTAAACTGCTTAGATTCTGCCCCTCTGTGTAACCTTTTAAAATGCTGCTCGAATATGTTAATCATCTACTTCAGACCCGTAGTGGCTATACCTTCAACGATGTAGCGCTGCATAAAAATGTAAACAATGATGAGGGGCAAGATCGTTACGACAGAACCCGCTAATAGTGAATCCCATTGGGTTGCGTATTCATCTTGAAATAAGGTTAATCCAATCGGCAACGTACGTATTTCAGGGCTTTTTATGTACAACACCGCCCGTAAAAGCGTATTCCAATTATTAATAAAAGCAATTAGAAAGAGCGTAATGAGGGCAGGTACGGAAAGGGGTAAAAAAATACGACGGTAAATATCAAAAATATTAGCGCCATCCAAAACGGCAGCTTCCTCGATGTCTTTAGGAATGGTTGAAAAAAACTCACGGAGCAAAAAAGTGCCTGTAGCTCCCACCAAAAAGGAAGGCACGATAAGGGGTGCGAGTGAATCAATCCAGCGTAATCCAATAGCTTGCAGTGCAGGTTCATAAACCAATAAAGCAATCAGATACTCAGGGATGATGGTCACCTCAATGGGTAAAATTGAGGTTGCAAGTAAGACAGCAAAAATTGTGCGATTACCCCGAAAGGTCAATCTTGAAAAAGCAAAGCCTGCCAGTGAACAGGTAATAATCTGCCCACAGGCAGCAAGAGAAGCAACAATAAAGGTGTTTAGGGTGTAACGCAAAAAATTGTATTCCGTAAATAGCACCCTGTAGCTCGCAAAAGGGTCACGACTAAATAGTTGGTCAGGAAAAAAAGACGGCGGAAGTTTAAAGATATTCCCCGATGATTTGAAGGTTGTGACTAGCATCCATAAAAACGGAAAAGCCATAAGAAAAGCGACCAATGTCAAAACGGTATATTGAGCTAAGCGCAAGAAAAGACGTCTCGTCTTAACGACCGATTGACTAGGTTGTGTAGGGCTCGAGTTTGTCATAATTAATTTGTAGACTGAACCCAACGGTTCCTAAAACGAAAATTAAGAAACGTCAATATAAGCGTGAAGAGCAATAAAATATAGGCGGCTGCCGAAGAGAAGCCGTAACGGAAGTGCTCAAAAGCATTTAGATAAACATAAAACGGTAAGGTTGTTGAGGCGTTTAGTGGCCCTCCTTGTGTCATGGCAAAGGTAACTTCAAAGGTACCAAAGGCATCAAACAGCGTAATGATAAGCACAAAAAACGTGATAGGGGTAAGTATGGGAAAGGTAATGAAGCGAAATAAATGCCAACGATTTGCCCCATCAATACGTGCGGCTTCATAGAGGTTTTTGGGCACACCTTGAAGTCCTGCCAAAAAGACCATCATGGGTAAGCCAGCTGACTTCCATACAGAAACGATAATCAGCACCAAAAGCGCTGTATCTTTATCCGCTAGCCAGTTAGGAGGACGCGCCATGCCTGCTTCTCGCAAAAGGTAGTTGATAATGCCGTAGCGTGAGGCAAAAATCCAATTCCATACCAACGCCACCGCTACGGTTGATGTAATGGTAGGTAAGTAGTATAGTCCTCTGAAAACTGCAATACCGTGTATTTTTTGGTTAACCAATAAAGCTAATACAAGACCAAGCGCAACCGTAGCTGGTGTGTAAATAGCAACGTACGTCAACGTATTTCGCATAACTTTCCAGAAGGTACTAGACGCAAATAACTCTCTATAATTCGCAAAGCCAATAAAGCTAGGGTTAACTGTGCCGCGCCATTCAGTGAAGCTTATTAGCAAAGAGGCCAATGCTGGCCCTAAAGAAAAAAGTACGAGCCCCAAAAGGGTGGGAAGCAAAAACAAATAAGGTACGTATCTTTTATAACGCACAGCAGCATCCTCTTACTTATAAATGAATATATGTGTAAATCTGAAGGTCTAGCGTTTGGCTAGACCTTCAGATAATTAACTAAACTAACGACTTATCGGTAGAAGCGGTCTAAAACGTTATTAGCTGTTTCGGTTGCAGCTGCAACTGCTTCCACAACACTCTGGTTACCATTGAAAGCTTCATCTAGCTGACCTTGCAGCCCCGCACCATCAACATAACCCCGCCACTCACCCCAACCAGGAGTAAATGAATTAGGACCAACCGCAGCAGCCCACTCGAGTAAGAAAGCCTTATTTTCAGGTAGCTGGTTAGCCTCGAGCCATGCATCACTGTTTGCTGTTGCACTCCATACGGGAATAGAGGATGTACCGGAGCGTGCAATGGTGCGCTCTGGGCCAGCCAAGCACTGTACTAAGCTCCATGCTGCTTCAGGATTTTCACTGTTTGCACTTACAGCAACCATGTCTGACCAGCCGTAAGCTGTATCTTTTTGCCAGCTTGGACCCCGAGGCACACTTGAAATTCCAAAGTTTAGACCTTCAATATCACGATTACCACCAATAGCCCAAGAACCATCAATCCACATGGCAGCTAAACCAGCATGAAATGGATTATCAATTCCGGCCATTTCAGCTGGCTGAGGTGCAACACCGTGGTCATTAATAAGCGTATTCATAAATTCCATAGCTTCTATAGCTTGAGCGTTTGGAGCAAAGGCTGTTCGTTCTGAATTAAGCAAGCTACCACCATTTTGGTACACCCATGATTCTACATGAGCGTAGCGGCCAAAACCATAGTATCCATACTGATCCACGAGACCGTCATCATTTTCATCCAGAGTTAGGGCTTGGGCTGCTGCTAAGAAATCATCCCATGTCCACTCGCTGTTTGGATAGTCAAGACCCGCAGCATCAAACAAATCTTTGTTGTAGTAAAGGATGGTTTCAACAAAATAAATAGGGAAAGCGTGCATGTCACCAGTAGTCTTGTTAGGTGTGCGAGCAGCATTAAATGAGCCAACATTCCAGTTATCAGATTCAGGTAAAACATCACGATCAACCAGCGGCTGAAGGTTATAAAGCAAACCATCTTGCGCAAATTCATCTTCAAAACCAGAACTCATCCAGAAAACATCTGGCAGGCGACGCGCCGTAGCCAAACCGCGAAGTTCGGTCATGAGGTCACCCACACCACTACCCGAGAACGGTGTGTACTCAACCTCTAGGCCAAGATCAGCTTGACAAGCTTCAACAATTTCAGCCTCGGCTTCATTGAAACTCCAGCTACCTAAATACGAGACATCTTGCGAAAAGGCAAATGCGGACAGCAAAAGAAGCGTAGTAAAAAAAAGCTTTTGCATATAATTATCTCCTTAAATTCTTGTAGGGTAAATGTAAAAGTTTAATCCTTCACAAAGGTTATCTAACATTAGTCACTGTTTTGTCAGCAACAATAGACTATTACTGCTATTGGGCATATAAGGTGGAAATCTGAAAAAAAGCAGGGGCTGAGCAGCCAATTTCAATTCAGTTTGGAAGTAAATAGTCTGTTGAAAGTCAAGTCCTTACAACTTTCACAGTAGGATTAAAGGCATGCCTATAGTTAGAAACTTTATGAATCATGCGAATTAGTTTAGCCATCGTTCCAACTACGCTTACCGAGATAGTACGGCAAATTTTATACACTAAGATCGAACTTAGCTCATTGAAAGTAAAAAATGGCCTTAAAAATATGGAGGTGTTTTGACAACACCTTCGCCAAAACAGAAGAAAAAGGGAGCCTAGCTGATAATTGAT
>CAZWJZ010000257.1:0-6707 GCA_964634665.1 uncultured bacterium
TAGCGGGTACCAACAATACACCTTGGAGATTGAGATGATTTTCAAACACCCTCTACACCGTTGTTGTTAAAAACATTGGTAACGCAATCGCTGAAAATGTCATCTTAAGAGATACTTTTGAATCAGTAAACCCAGTCTCACTAACTCAAGCGCTACCAGAAGGCTGCCTTGTAGAAGCGTCAGATATTGCTGTCACAGCCATTGAAGCTAACGATGAGAGTTTTATTATTGTTTGTGAACTAGGTGACCTAGAAGCAAATGAATCACGCACCTTTAACTTTACTTATGCTCCTTCGCATCAAATGAGACCACGACCAGCTTTAAGCACAGCAGCCATAGAGCCTGTAGCTATTTTGGTAAATACAGCTGAGGTTACAACCCCTAGCCCAGAGTCAAACTTAGACAACAACATAGCTGTAGAAACCACAACCCTTCAAACAGATGTGCCTGAACCCAGGCTTATTGATTTTCGTATAAGAAAAGTGGTTCAAGCTGAAGGTGGCGCAGATGTTCCTAGTACCGTTGTTATTCCTGCCGCCATTTTTGACTGGTCCTGTACAGAGGGTTCATCTGGTTTTGTCACCTTCACATCAGCAGGTTTAGCTGATGGTTCACGAGCAGCCACCGTAGCTCAAATTCTAGAAGGAAACACTTGCACAGCTACCGAGCGACCTCAAGGTGACAACTGGATGGTTGACCAGCAAACCCAAGAAATCCTAATTCAAGGTGAAGTGGCAAGTCTTACTTTTACCAATACTTACACCGCTACTGAACTAGACCCCATGAATGGTTTTATTGAATTTAGGAAAGTAGTAACTCAAGCTGACCCAAATAATCCTGAACAAACCTTTAGTATAGACATTCGTCAGAATGGAGTTGTCATAGCTGGGTCATCAACTGTCAAAGCAGGTGACGGACCTATTGGCCAAGGTCAACTAGTTGGCGGTACCTACACTGTAAATGAAATAAATATTCCTGAAGGTTGGACATTAGAAGATATTTCTTGTGAAACCATTAATAATGCACCTGTTTCAGAAATTGAAGCATTTACAACTGGCAAGACATCGTTAGAGATTAATTTAGTACCCAGTGGTGATGTGCTTTGTACCTTTACCAATACCTTTACTGCGCCAGAGCCAGCAAACGAAGCACCTGTAATCACCAGCTATGGTGGTCAAGAAAATGCTACAGATTCGCTAAGATCAGGCCCAACAAGTACCTTCGTCGAAAACCTAGCAGCTACCGATGATACTGATTCTGAGGGTGCTGGGCTTAATTGGTCAATCACAGGCGGAGCAGATAGAACTGTCTTAAGCATTCAGGCAGCTACAGGCATATTGGTGTTTAACTCTGCGGTAGATTTTGCTAATCCAAAAGATGCCAATATGGATAATGTTTACGAAGTGCAAGTGACCGTAACAGATTCAGGTGGCTTAACAGATGTTGTTAATATCGCCATTACTGTTACTGCGGCACCCTAAAGAATTTTAGAAAAAAAGGAGAAAAAATGAACGAAAAAACTATACAAGAAACCGAAAAGCAAGCTTACAAAAGCCCAGTACTTAAAGAGCACGGCAGTGTTGAAGAAGTAACGTTACAAACCTTCTTTGGTACCTTCTCACCGCCACCTGCTGCTTATGGTGATTAAGTAATTAAAGTTTTTAGTTAGAACCCATTTCTAAATTCACTCCTGAATGCTAAATGAGTTGAATCGTACTCCCCTAGGTCGCAAAAATCGCTTTGGGTTATCCTTTTTCAAAGGAAAAGCGATTTTTAAGATGGCTTTTAGAGCTTAAGGTTTTGCCTTAAGCTCTTTTTTGTGATGACTGGCTAGTGGTTTTTGGGTTTTGTCTTGCACACTGGTAGTTAAGGTATGAATAAGTTAGTTACGTTTTTAAAGGCAGATACGGTTAAGCGGCGTTTGCTGTTAAAGGCCTTTTTTTGGCTTTGCTTGCTGCGTGTTGGCTTGAGTTTAAATGCTAGTAAAACCATGACTGCTGTTAAAAGACTAAAGTCAAAAGAAAAACAAAGCTTTTCAGTAGCAGAGCTTTGCTATCACGTTAGTTTAATGAGTGCTTATGTGCCTAAAGCAACTTGCTTAGTGCAGGCACTCGCTGCACAAGTGTTGCTGACTAAGCATGGTCACACGGCTGACTTGCAAATAGGGGTGAGTCAAGCCAAAGGTTTTGAAGCGCACGCATGGCTCGAGTTTGAGGGGCGTGTGGTTTTGGGTGGGGTTACGAATTTATCTGATTATGTGGTTTTGAAAGCAGCGTAATTAGCTTGCTTTGTAAAACAAGCTTTGTTTTTAAGATTCTAAATAGTTTTTTAGCTCAGTTACTTTAACTTGCCATAGTGTAGATGCCTGAAAGGGTTTGAAGCCCATTTGTGTGTTTATGCGCAGCATGGCGTCGTTTGAATCTGCGTTGCCTGTGCGTACGCGTTGTAGTTGGGGTAGCTCTTGCATGACGTTTTCTAGCATGCTGGCTTTGAGCCATTTGCCTAAACCATGACCTCGGTATTTGGGCATGACGGCTGTGTCATCTTGATGTAGGGTTAGGGGGTCATCTGGGTTCCAGAGGGTTTCTGTGTAGCCTGCAAAGTCTCCTGTGGTTTTGTGTTTGGCTATGAGTGTCCAGTGTTTGTCGCCTTTGGCTTGTCTGTGGGCTTCTTGTTGCCTTATGAAATCTGCTGTGGTTTTCATGTCTTGGACGTCTAAGTCACCTAAGGGTTGGGTGTTCATGAGGTCTTTCATAAGGCAGTAAGCAGCTATTTCTTTTTCAGGAATGCTGTTTTGAAAGCGTAAGAGTTCGAAGTCTTGGTTGCGTTCTTTAGCTTGGCTTTGCCATGTTTCCATAAGGTCTTTGTTTAGCTCTGTTAGCAAGAGTTGATTAATGTGTGTAGCTAAGCCTTCTTTGGCGTTTAGGCGTTTCATGAGGGCTTCACCTGCGCTTACACGACTGTTGGTATCATCGATCAGTAGTTCTTTATTATTTGTTTCAGCTACTTCTAAAAGGGGGTTTAATAGTTTTTTAGCTATGCCTTGCTGTCTGTATTCGGCTAGTACTTGTACTGAGGCTTGAGCTAAATGCTTGTTTTCTTCAAAATCAATAATGAGAATGCTACTTGCCCCAACAAGCTTTTCATCTTTAAAAGCGAGCCATAAGTGCAGTGTAGCGACAGGAGGAAAGTTTTTTAAGTTATTCATAGTGTGCTCAACTGATGTAGGAGAAGCACTTGGGTCTATTTCAGTACGCATGACATTTCTGAAAGCCGTAAGGTCAGCAAAGTCAGCAACAGACGCGGTTTGAGGGTCAAACTTTACAATTTTTAAAGACATAACTCGAGTGTAAATCAGCTCTCTTAGCTGTGACTTCAGACTTAAGTAGTAGCTTGCTTTTGTTCTTGTTTTAACAAGGCTTCTTTGCGCTCCAAACCCCACCTAAAGCCACCCATGCTACCGTCACTACGCACAACCCTATGGCAAGGCACTATGAGTGCTGTGGGGTTCTTAGCGCAGGCACTCGCTACGGCCCGCACGGCTTTAGGTTTACCCATAGCTTCAGCAAGCTCACTGTAAGAACGCGTTTCACCATAAGGAATCTTTTGAAGCTCGAGCCAGACTTGCTGCTGAAACGCGGTTGCACGGACATCTGTTTGCAGCTCAAGATGGGGTTCTTTGCCTTCTAAGTGTCTTACTATTTTGTTTACCCAAGGTTCTAAAGCTAGCTTGTCTTCGTGAATCTCAGCTGCTTTAAATTCAAGAAATAGTTCTTCTTTTAGTGTTTCAGCTTCAGACGCTAAACGCACTGAGCAAACACCTTTTTCGGTAACGGCAACCATGAGTTTACCCAAAGGACTATCGTTAATACTGTAATGAATAAGCATGCTTACTCCCTTTTTCTTATAAGTCTGAGGTGTCATGCCCAAATGATCATTAGCCTTACTGTAAAGGCGACTACTCGAGTTGTAACCTGCGTCATAAAGTGCCGCAGCAATATCTTGCCCTTCACTAAGTGCCTCTCTAATAGTGTTCATGCGGTAAGCCTCAAGGTAAGCCTGCGGTGAAATACCCACATGCTGCTTAAAAGACCGCTGAATATACGACGTGCTAAGTTCAAAAACCCCAGCAAGATGCTCTAAACTAAGACGCTCCTGAGAATGCAGTTCAATATAAGTACAGATTTCTTTGACACGCTCGAGTTGTGGGTTTTCTAGGCTGTTGTGTTGGGGTTTGCAGCGTTTGCAGGCTCTGAAGCCTGCTTTTTCTGCGAGTTCAGCAAAGCCAAAGAAGCGTACATTTTGGGGGTTGGGTTTGCGTGAAGCACAGGATGGTAGGCAGTAAATACCTGTAGAGGTAACACCATAAACAAAGTTTTGTTGCGTATCTTTATTTAAGATAGCTTGCCATTGGGCGGCTTGGTGTTTGTTCATGCTTGCTGTCATGTTTAAAGCTTAAGCTATCTAGAAACTAAAATATATCCGCTTTTTGTGCTCAATATTTTTTGCTTGTTTGAAGTAGGCTTAACCACTCCAAACAATAGTTGATAGCTTTTTTAGTAAGTTGCGTTGACTGCGCCACCATCTACAATGATTGTTTGCCCAGTTATATAGGCTGCTTGTTGTGAGGCTAAGTAAACAGCTGCAGAGGCAACTTCTTCGGGTGTACCAAAGCGTTTTGCAGGAATGCTTTCTAGCAAAGCAGCGTCATCGCCATTATTGGGGAAGAGTTGCTTTAGGCGGTCGGTTGCGGTGTAACCAGGACCAACATTGTTTATGGTTATGCCGTAAGCTGCAACTTCTGTAGATAGCGTTTTGGCAAAACCGGTTGTGGCTGCGCGTAATGCATTTGATAAAGCTAAATTTGCCACGGGGCTTTTTATAGATAAGCTCGTTATGTTAATGATGCGACCCCAGTTTTTTTCTTTCATGGCTGGTAGTGCTTCTTTAGCTAAGCGAACGGCGCTCATTAGGGTTAAGTGATAGCCTTTTAACCATTCTTCTTCACTTAGCGTTTCGGCTTTTCCTGCGGGTGGCCCGCCTGCATTTACCAGTAAGATTTCAGGGTCACCATAGTCAGCATGGCAGTTTGCAAATAAAGCTTTTATACCTTCTTCAGTACTGACATCTGCAACAATGCCATGCGCTTTTCCACCTTGGGCATGTATTTTTTCTACAGCAGTATCTACGGTTGCTTCGGTTCTTGCACTAATAACGACAATAGCGCCTTCTTCGGCTAAGCTTTTAGCAACGGCGAAGCCTATGCCTTTAGAGCCTCCTGTGACTAAGGCTAGTTTTCCTGCTATGTGTAAATTCATAAAACGAGTTTACCTTGCTTGTTCTTTTTAGGGTGCAAAACAGCTTGCAGCCAAAGCTTTAGAAACTAAAAAAGCCCTGCGTGTAGCTGCAGGGCTTTTTGTTTAATGACTACTTTGTCTTATTTGTTTATGGCAAATAATTGACTGCTGTCAGTTGAGTCACAGCTTAGTTGTACAAAGTTAGCCCCGCCATAGCTTGCTTTATCTTTAAGTGCTATACATTTGTTGCTATGAATAGCTCTTAGTTGATAGTTTGCACCAATGGAAACAAGGCTGAATTGTTGGTTTGTTTGGGTACCACAAGCGTAGCGTATCAAGTTTGTATTATCAGCTGTGCGAGCTTCAAAAATATCTAAACACTGACCTGTAGATTTGCTTTTGATGGTATAGCTGTTTAGCTTGCCAGTGACAGGTTTAAACTCAAACTTTTGATTGTCATAATCTGAGCAGGTCCACTGGAATAGGTTAGGTGAGAAAGCGTCCATGCAGAGTTTACTGTGCTGCACTTCAAGATCTGACTCAAAGCTTGCTGCTACGGGGCTTGTGCCAACTATAAAGTTAATCGTAAGTGCTTTACCCACTTCACCTTGCGTGTTGCCTTTTTGGTAAGGCGTAGCTGTTAAGCTATAGTTACCCCTTGCAGGTCGCCAGCCAGCGTAATTACCATTAT
Organism: uncultured bacterium; assembly: GCA_964634665.1. Lineage (GTDB taxonomy): Bacteria > Deinococcota > Deinococci > Deinococcales > Trueperaceae > JAHEBB01. The sequence goes on from CAZWJZ010000257.1 coordinate 5,989, forward strand.
CATCACCTAATAAAGCGTAAGGAACAATGTTTTCAACTTTGACATTTTGACCGTTAACAACAAATTTAACACTTTCTACCGTGCCAGCTGTTTTAGCAATAATGCTTATGCTGTTTGTACCTAATTTACTTAGGTCAATAGTGTCACCGTTATTTAGGGAACCAACAATGCGGTTAGTTTTAGCGTTAACAAGTGAGAAGCTTGTAACTTCACCGTCATAACTAGGAGGTGGAGGTGGGGTGTCATCTGAGGTGACAACACAACTGTCAACAACTGCGCCACCGACACTGTAAACCCAAGGGGTTACAAACGCTGTGTTCACAGGTAAACGTAAACTCGTACTAAACGAGCTGTATCTGCCTGAGTTAGCTTCGGTATCAGAACCAGCAAGTTTTTTGCCGCTTACATCATAAGCATCTATGCCCATACCGGTCCAACCTTCACCTGTTTCTTTAACAAAACAACTAAAGGTTAAGTTACTACCCGCGCTTAAGTTACGTAAATCTTGGTAGAAGCAGCCTGCTTGACCAAGCTCACCAGCTTTTTGACCTTCATAAGCATCGCTACTCACAGCTTGCGCTGAGCCGCAGCTTAACCAGTTAGCTAAGTCACTTTCAAAGCCAGGGTTGGTGACTAAGTTGCCATCGGTTGGCGGAGGCGGGGGGGGGGGTGTAACGTCTTTAATAATGTCAAAGTTAAGGCTAATGCTTGTGCCTTTA
>CAZWJZ010000258.1:0-6691 GCA_964634665.1 uncultured bacterium
AAGCCCCAATCATTTCTAAAAAGCGAATTTACAGGAACCGTTTCATTAATATTTTGATTGTAATTAGTAAGTTCAAAATGAATTTCATTACCATAAGCAAAAGCTGTTTCAGAACCTGCCCGACAGGCATACTCCCATTCAGCTTCAGTAGGCAAACGAAACAACTCTGTTTTTGTTAACTCATTAAGCTTTTTAGTAAACGTTTGAGCATCATGCCAAGAAACCCTCTCAACAGGCAAATCATCTCCTTTAAAAAAACTTGGATCTTCGCCCATAACAGCCTCATAAAACGCCTGAGAGCAAGCACTATCAGCCAGCCAGAAGCCCTCAGTCAACCGAACCCTATGCTGCACTTCATTGTAAATACGACCTTCCTCTGTTTCAGGTGAGCCCATCATAAACTCACCAGGTTCAATCCAGCGCATACGCTGAACAACATCTTTAACAACTAAGTCAGCGTAAAGACCAAACTCATCCTCCCCTATTGAATCAGCCCACGCTAGTGACTCAATAGCTGCTGTCTCATATAAAGCCTTAACACCTTTATTTCTTAGACTTCTTACAAAGTGGGTATTTGTAAATTCTGGTCTTAACGTGTAAAAAGGACTCCAGTGTCCGCGTAACGTTCGTTTCGTCTCATCGTAATTAGCAGCTAAATAGCTTAGTTTTTGTGTTTTTGTTTCAAGCTTAAAACCCTCTTGAGTCATTTCTATGCCTTCAGCCCATTGGGGTTTTTCAGTTGTAAATGTGTAGCTCGCCTCAAATAGAATTACTTTTAATTGAGCAACGTTTATAACATTCAGTTCAAATTGTTTTTCATCTTGTAGCGGCATTCTTTGTATTTGTGAGCTTTGGCCTTTGTGGCTTATTTCTAATTTTAAACGCTGCCCTGCTGACTGAGTCTCTAAAAGCAAAATACCTAAATTGTTTGTTGGTTTCCTTTGTGACACGGTAATCTTAAGGCTTTCTTGTACAAGGCTGAGCTGAATAAAAACAGTTTCGTCGTTTTCAAGTGGGGGTCCTATAACTTGTCTTTCAAAAGCATTTACAAGATCGGCTGTTATTTTGCCGTTCGGGTAGTACTCTAGCAGCTTGATAATAAATTTAGAGCGTTCTATGGTTGGCTTAAGTTGCTGCCGTTTAGCAATGTTCCAATTGATAGCTAAGGCTTTTTCTGTAAGGTCATCTTGAAGCTTTGTAGCGCCATCTATTCCCGTTACCGCAATCATAAATTCTTCGGGCTTTTTTGCTGCATAATAGTCATAAAATACTTGCCTAACATGTTTTAGGCTTTCCGTATCTGCTTTTACTAAGGCAATATTGTAGCTGTCTTTTAAGCTTGGTTCTAAGCTTATAGAGCTTGGGCTTCTTATGAAATCCACATGATTCCAAGCATAGTAGCTCACGGCAACATCAAGCTTTTTTAACTGAAATGCTGAACTTGCTACCAGTCGCTTTCTGCTTAAAGAAAGTACCTCGGGTTCAATGATTCGTGCGGGCTGTAAAAGCTGGAGTAATTCTTTTGCAGTTTTTTTGTCTTTGTCTATAAAGAGTCTTTTTTGCTTTTCATTTTGCTGATTAAATGCAACCATGAGTGATGCATCTTCAAGAGATATACAATGAAATAAGTTTTTTAAGCGTTGATCTACATAGCGTTTTGGAACGGGTAGCAGAACAATACTTTTTTTATTCGTATAAGCTTTTATGAGTTTACCTAAGCGTAGCCACTGTATTGTCATCTCATCAGTTTTGTCATAAAGACCTAAGTCTGAAATGATTAGAACGACAGCTATGCCTTGAAGGTAAGCTAAGTGCTTTTTGCTGTCATGCTCTGCAAGTAATTTTGTTATATCAAAGTTGTGCTTTAAGGTTTCTTGTTTTACGTAGGCAGCGCCTAGTAGTCTTGTTAGTTGTTTTCTTAGTTTTCTGTAGTCTTTAAAAAAGACTCTTTGTTTTTCATCTGCGAAGTCGCTGATTAAAGCCACCGACTTACTAGCTTCGCTTGTTTGCTCTTTGGGTATTTTGCTTAAAGGTTTTGCGTTAGCCAGTTGCTTAACTATTTTTTTTATGTCATCTTGGTTTTTTGTTTTATTTTCATAAATAAGTTCTTTTAGGCTTTGCTTGAGCTTTAACCAGTCATAAAGAGCATCTACTTTCACTGGCTTAGCAGGAAGTTGAACATTGTTTTCTTCTTGGCTTAACTGAGGAAACTCGAAGGTACTTCTAGTTTGCTGGTATTGCAAAACCTCACTAAGCCTCAGGTAAGGAAATTCAGTTCGAAATTGGCTTAGGTTTTCTTTTACTTCAATTGGTTTTTCTTGCTCTTCGCTTCTTTCTGGCTTTTGAAATTCTTCTGGCTGCTTTATAGGTGCTTCATAACCCAGAAAAGCTAAGGAGCGTTCAAGCTGCTCAGGTTGCGCTAAGGCTAACTTTAAGATATCAGCTCGACTTAAAATTGACATGATTAGTTGTTTAGCATATCTAAAGATTCGTGTTTACGAAAAATAAAAGGTCGAATTCTTTCTAGTAAAGCCTCTTGTTCACTTGGGCTTAAGTTGTGTTTTTCAAGCACTCTCAGCATATCAAGGTACTCGGCTTGCCCAGGTTTGGGTAGACCCTGCTCTTCAGCCCTTTGCCTATCTTCAAAAAGCTGCTGAGCAGCCATTATTAATACAGTTTCATTTTTAAAAACATGTGACTCACCTATTTTATGGTGCTGTTTTCCACGTTCTACCAGCGTATTTACAAACTCATCTTCATTTTTAGGCAAAGCTAGTTTTAAAATAACACAGCGTCTCAAAAAAGCTGGTGGTAAGGGCCTCTCATCATTTGAAGTAATAACCACCAATTCACACTGCGCTGCATTATCTTGTGCACCAATTGTTTTATTCAAAAGATCAATTGAAAATGCTTGATTAGCTAACACCTCAAGTAAACTGTTTGGTAAATCTGAACCAGCTTTATCAATCTCATCAATAAGCAATACGGTGCACTTAACCTCCTCTGACTCAACTGGCTGAACGCTTTCATTCTGATAGCGTTGCATCTGCTCTTGAGCATCCTTCCAGTCAAACGTCTGCCACATTACCCCAGGCACAATAAACTTTTCTGGTTTAAGAAGCGAATCAAGAGCTTCTGTTTCAGTTGCCTGTCTAGCACCTAAAAGCTGAGCTTGAGCTAAGCGCTTAACCGAATCATACCTAAACCATAAATCTTCAATTTCTGTATTTGCATCAATAACTTTAGCTATTAATTTTGCTTCAAGCAAATAAGCAGCCGCTCTAGCAAGCTGACTTTTACCAGTACCAGGTTCCCCTTGAACTAACAAAGGTCTTTTTGCTGCCCTAGCAGCGTCAATAGCAAGAAGATCTTCTTCTTTAAATAAATGAAAGCTCTTAAGCTTCCAAGTACCTACCGGGTCTAATTCTAAGGTTGAGCCTGCCTTCGGATGATTGAATAAAGGTTCAAACACTGCGCACTCCTTCTAACTTGGAAAATGATCCTGTAACGCTTTATGAAAATAGCTTAATTGCCTTTGTAGTCTTCTTTCAGTCGTTGTAAGGGGCGTTAAAGCCATTTGACCACCATACTGAATCATAGCGAAGCACTCTCTAAATTCATGCACAGCTTCAAAATCAAAAGCCTCATAAAGCGCTTTTGAAAGCGCAATAAAATCACCACCCTCTAAAGGCTTATTGTAAATACCATAAAAGCTACGCTTATAATCACTAAACTCGAGCTTCAGGGCTTCTAAAAGATCTACTTTGTCAAGGTCAGTTAATTCGTCTATTCCGGCAGGATCTTCATCTGGAATGACTTTATTCCAGATATCCTTAAGTAGTTCTTTGGTGTTTATACCCTCTTCAGTTGTGTAATCTTTTTCTAAAGCTAGCGCTCCTTCTGGAACCCTGCTTGTTAACTCAATGCTCACAAGCCCTCTTTTGAATCGAGCGTAAATGACTTCTACCCCTAGCGCCTCTCTAACAGGAAAGCTCATTATGGCGCAACTTTCATCGTGATGCTCTAGTTGCAACTCATGCAGCATTTTTTCAAATGCAAAGGGCAGCATAAGTCCAAGCAGTTTATAGTAGCCATCACAAATCACGTTACTTTTAAGAGAATCACTTGCGTCTTCTTTTAGCGTTTCAATTGAAGGTTTTAGTATATCTTCTAGAGTACTAATCACACCCTCAGCTAGCATTTTTTTGCAAAGTTGTTTTGCAAGGTGTTCTACATTAACTGCTCGACCCTCTAAAGCTATATCCATCGTTTTTGCAAGTGCATTAGTTATAGGTGTAAACACCGCTTTACTTAAATTACCGGTAAGTTCAGCTTCAAATGTAGCAATGGCTTGCTCACTAGGAATAAGCTCTAAAATAGCTTGGTACTTAAAACCTAGCTTATGCCTCTCTAATATTTCTTGCCATTTCGAATCATCAAACACATGATGAAGACTTTCAGCATTAAGCCTTTTGTTTTGCCCTTCATTAATTTTGTGTTTCAGAATTGCTACGCACTTATTAGAGCAAAAAATAGCAGCACCCGAACCCCCTTGCCAACCCGACTGACTCTCGTAAAAACTAATAAAATTATCATCAGGTCTTATAGGAATAGTATTATCCCCAGCTGTATCATCTTTATCAATTTCACCAGTAGATCGCTGCCCCCCCTGTATAATTTTGCCATCTTTCTCAGATTGCAGTGCTTTTGGGTAAACAAACATTTCAAATGCTGTAAGTTGCTTTTTAAGCGTATTATCAATTGCTGCAAAAACGGTACTTATATCTTCTGCACACCACGCCTCATCAACTTTAATTTCTATTAAAGCAATATCGTGATCTTCAGACTCCCATACTTTTTCAGCTAAAAACTTTTTCTCAGCATAATAGTTATCATTTTTTTTATGACACCTAACTTCACAAACATTAGTTTTTGCATTTTCAAAGACATGCTTCGCTGTTAAAACCAGCCTATCTGCAATACGATAACCTGTCCCATAGTCCGAGCTATTAGGAAAAATCTCAACTGCTCTTCTTGCATCAAATACGGTAGAAGGCATAACTTACTTAACTAGGTCTATTGCCGCTAAGATTAACAGAGTTACCCTTTTTATTAGGCTGAAGCACAAACTTAACACTATGCGTCTTCGTTTGCGATGCAGACCCAGACAAATTAGCAAGCCAAAACTTAATACCCGCATCGGCCTTCTTCTCAATTTCTAATTGAAACTCGAGCTCTATATCCCCAAGCGTAAAAGAAAGATTCTCGTCAGCTTCATCAAGAGCATCATAAATTTCAACCCTAAGGGCTCTAATGGCTTCTTTTAAACCTATGTCTGGCATACGTCACCTCTCCTAAGGTGTAACTTGCTTTAAGTATATCATGAAGACTCGAGTCTCTAAAGAAAAGAACTCGTTTAACTTGTTACTTCGAGTTTTTCACTAATCTCTTCAAAAAGCTCGGGTGTTTGACGCAAGCTTCATTACCCCCTTGATCTAACTTTCTTTGATTATAACGCTCCAGACCTTTATATTAATTCAAAACATCCTCAAGAAACTCAGCAGCAAGCAACTCTTCACGCTTAGCATAAACAGGTGCATAAGGCGCAGTTTGAGGTAAACGAATACCAACAGGCTTAATCTTCTCAGCAGCACTCTTAAAAGTAACAAGATACTTCCCCGTATCCTTATAAGGCTTAATATCCTGAACCTCAGCAATATAAGTAACCGCACTCACAGGAGCCACCTGATACGCAGCTATAAACCTAATACGATCTTTCATAGCCGCACCAATACGAATCGCAAACCACTGATTATTCCCTAAAAACTCACGCTCAAAACCCTCTTTTTTAGCAGGTACAATAATCGTATCAGACGCAGCCAAACGCACCTTACGCCGCTCACGCTCAGATGCATTAACAGCAGGCTTCTTAGAAACAGTTATAACAGGTTCTTCCTCATCATAAAGCGTATCAAACAAATAAAGCCGCTCACCAGCATCATCAACAAAAGCCTTCAACTCCAAAACAGAAATATTCGCATTAATCTTCTCAAGCACCTTATGCAATTCAGGTCTAGCATCATCAATAACCACCAAACCACGAAAATCACCATAAACCGCTTTATCCAAATAATTATCAATATTCCGACTCTCAGAAGCCTCGCAGGCTTCTTCAAGCAAAGCCAGCTTGTTCTTATCCTTATGAATCTCAGCCATAAGAAAATTACGAACAGCAAGCTGAGCATCCTCAAAACTCGTCACAAACTTAAGCATCTGAATACCAATATGCTTAAACGGATCATGTCCAACAATTTCGTTCTCAACAATAAAAAGCTTCGGTGAATCAGACACCGTAAAGTCAATCAAATAACCATCTGGAATCGTGACAATATCGTTACCCTTAAGCTTCTTCTTAACATCAATGTAAATCGTCGAAGAACCAAAGATTTGCTCAGAAAGCTGCACCACACACTGCTCAAAATCCTTTTCATTAACAAAGCTAAAAGGACGAAAAAGTTTACCTTGAGAGTTACTTAAAATAGCCATGACGCTTTAGGTAGACCCAATTCTTTTCACAACTTCAATAGCATCCTTAATTTCTTGCTGAGATGGTTCTACCTTCTTAACTAAGTTGAGTTGTAACTACCGCCCCCCTAGGAAAAAAGGTTAAAGTGTGCAGCACAGATGAGCA
>CAZWJZ010000259.1:0-6683 GCA_964634665.1 uncultured bacterium
GTGTAGTAGCTTACGCATTCTCCTTGATTTTTGAAGCTTTGTCCTTCTTTTGTTCGTAAGCTTTGCCAGCCGTTTTGTTTGCAATCCTCTTTGCTTATGGTTACGTTTATGCTGTTGGTAGTAATGGGTGTAGCTGTGCTGATGCTTAAGGCGCAGCTACTCAGTAAAATACTTAGGCTTAAGTAGACTAGGTTTTTCATGTTTAGAGCATAGGGCTTTTAGGTATGAGTTGCTATGAGAAATGATTGTTTGGCCTGAGTAATGATTTGGTGTTTTTCTTGATCTGATGGGAAAGTTAAGCACGTTTACTTATAGTCATTTGCTCGCTGCAGAAAGCTGAACGGATAAAGGATGATGTGAGCTTGTTTACTTAGGGTTAAAAGCTCGAGTTTTTTCTTGTTTGTCGTAAACTGTTTTGTTATGGCGTTGCGTGTTTGTTTTGATAGCTTAGCCTTTGCTTTGTCAAAAAGTCCTTTTTTTATTTTTGAGGAGGGCATTGGGTTTTGGTTGGGTACGAATGATGATGTGCTTTTGGGTGAGTGTGTTTGTTTTGAGAGTTTTCGTTTTGCTTTGCATGTGCCTAGTGAAGATAAGCATGGGCATAAGCTTTCTGAGAATCTGCTTGCTGGGTTTATTCAAAAAGCAAGTGATTTGGGGCTTAATAATTTGAGTAAAGCAAGAGGGTACTGGACGCATGAAGAGACTAAGGTGCTGCAAGAAGAAGCTGTAACGATAGTATGGACAAATGAAAAGCTTGATGAATCTGCCTTACTCGAGCTTGCAAGGGTGTTGCTTATAGAAGCTAATCAGGATGCGGTTGCTGTTGAGTTTAAAGGTGTGATTCAGCATATTACAAGCTCGAGTGTTTAGGAGCTTAGGGTTTTGGGTGGTTTTTGCTTGCGTGTTATACTTTTTTTAGGGTGACATTATGAATATTACTAAAAATCAGGTTGAGCAGTATCGGCAGCAGGGGTATTTTGTGCTTGAGTCTGTCATGTCTTCAGCGCAGCTTGAGGGGCTTCGTTCTGAGTGCGAGCGTTACGTGGATGCCTATGATGCTGAGATGGAAGCTAAGGGGCTTAAGTCTATAGGTATTAGTCATTATAAGCAGCGTTATTTTATTAGTAACCGTGGGGGTGAGAGTAGCATTATTACTGAGTTTTTGTTTAGTGAGCTTATGGCTGGTATTTGTAAGGCAACGCTGGGTGATAATGCGTATTTGTTTAATGAGCAGTATGTTGTTAAGGCTGCTGATGTGGGTACTAAGTTTGCTTGGCATCAGGATTCTGGTTATATAGGGCATTACCATAAGCCTTATTTGTCTTGTTGGTGTGCGCTTGATGATATGTCTGTGGAGAATGGCACGATTTATGTTTTGCCTTATGAGCGTGCTGGCATGAAGCCAGATGATTTAGTTGAGCATGTTGTTGAGCAGGGTTCGAATGACAAGATTGGCTATCATGGCGATGATCCTGGTGATCCTGTTATTGTGCCTGCGGGTAGCATAGCTGTGTTTTCAAGTCGTATGTTTCATCGTAGTGGTACGAATACGACGTCACAGATGCGTCGTAGTTATTTGGCGCAGTATTCGGCTGAGCCCATTATGTCTAAAGATGGTTCTGAGATTTGGGCGCAAGCTATTCCTGTTTTGCAAGAAGGTAAGCGGGTTTAAAAACATTTCCATGAGGCAAGTCAGTCTGACTTTTCTCATGGCGATCTTGGATCGTAAAATCAGCCTCATTACTTTTTCTGATATTACTCATTAGAATTACTAAAAGTACTTAAAGCTCGAGTTAGTTGCGTTTGTAGGGTCGCCTTATGGTTTCTAGGTCTGGGTAGCTTTCTATTATATTGCGGTAATCAAGAAAGAATTGTGTGGCTTCTTCGGTTGTTTGGGGTAGGGTTTTGAATCTGAAGTAAGCTGCTGCGCCGCTCTTAAAGTAAAAGGTGGGGGTTGCGCTTATGTTTTTACTTATGGCTTCAGTGTGGTCTTGCTCGAGTGTGTCTCTGGCTGCTTGGCTGTGTAGGTCTTTTTCGAATTGGTCTTTGTTTAGGCCGCTTGCTTCTGCTAGTTTGACTAGGTTTTCTAGGCTGTAGGCTTGGCCTTCATCGTGGTAGCTTTGGAACATTTTTAAACGAAAGTTTTTGTATTCATCGTTTTGTTGTTCTACTGCGTATGATGCTAAGAAGGGTAGTAGGCCTTTGCTACCATTTTTGGAGCTTTCATTGAGTTTGTCTTGCCAGAGTTGCCAGCCGTCATTTTCTTGGTAGCTGCCTTGCGCTAGGCTGTAGTGCTTCCAGTTGAAGCTTAGCTTTAGGTGTTCTTGAATCATGCTAGCTAGTTCCATGCCGCGTTTTGCGTAGGGGCAGAGGTAATCAAAATAAACAGTTATGCTTTCCATGAGTTTAGTTTTGCCTGCTTTGACTTAATTTGCAAGTTGCTTGCTTACGTTGTTTTTGTTTTGTACTTTTTGCTTGAACACTTTACTTCTTGCCTTTGGCGCATTAGGCTTATAGCTATATGGCTATAAAAGTTTTGGTTCCGTCTGGTGTTTTGGGGCTTGGGTTTGATAGTGATGCTTTGCAGCGTGGGCTTGCGCTTAAGCCTGACATTATTTGTATTGATGGGGGTTCTACCGATAGTGGGCCGTTTTATTTGGGGGTAGGGGAGTCTAAGTACTCGCGGGCTTCGACGAAGTCTGAGTGGCGTGAACTTATGCAAGCCAGAGCGGACGCGGCTGTTCCTTTGGTAATTGGTTCTTGTGGTACCTGCGGTACGAACAGTGCGGTTGATTGGATGTTTGAAATTACCCGTGAGTTGGCCGCTGAGTTAGGTCAAACGCTTAAGGTTGTAAGGTTGTACTCGAGTCAGTCAGCTGAGCTTATGGTTGCTGCGTTTGAGGCGGGTCGTTTGTCTGCTTTAGAGGCTGCACCTGAACTTTCTGCAGGTGTTTTAGCTGATTGTTCTAACATTGTTGCGCTTACGGGTGCTGAGCAGATTCAGGCTGCGCTTAATTTGGGTGCAGATATTGTGTTGGCTGGTCGTACGACAGACACTGCGGTTATTTCTGCTTTGCCGCTTATGAAGGGCTGTGCTGCGGGTGCCGTGTGGCATGGTGCTAAAATTGCGGAGTGTGGTGCGCTTTGCTCTACTAACCCGACAAGTGGTGTGATTATGGTTTCTTTTGATGCTGAGGGGTTCACGGTTGAGCCTTTAGCTACAGGTGCTCGTTGTACGCCACATTCGGTTTCTGCGCATATGCTTTACGAGAATTCTGATCCTTTTATGCTTTATGAACCAGGGGGCTATCTTGATGTTAGAGAAGCTCAGTATGAAGCGTTAGATGAAAAACGGGTTCGTGTGACAGGCTCGAGTTGGCATGCGACAGAGCCTTATACGGTTAAGCTTGAGGGGGCTAAGGTTGCGGGTTATCAGAGTACGATTATGGCTATTTTGCGAGATGAGCGCTATGTCTTAAATGCCAAAGAATGGCTACAAAAATTAAACTGTTTTTTAGAGGCAGATATTCAAAAACGAATGAATCTTAAAACAACTGATTACACACTCGAGTTTCGTCTTTTGGGGGTTGATTCGGCTTTGGGTGCTTTGGAGTCAAAGCTGTCACAGCCTGCTGAGGTGGGCGTTTTGGGTCTTATTACGGCGGCTAGTCAAGTCTTAGCGAGTGAGATTGCTAAGCTTATTAATCCGTTTGTGCTGCATTATCCTTTAACGAAAGATGAGGAGTTACCTACCTTTGCGTTTCCGTATTCGCCAGCGCAGACTGATAGGGGTGCGCTTTATGAGTTTTGCTTGAATCATGTTTTGGAGCTGAGTGACCCTATGGACGCTTTTGAACTCAAAGTGGATGTGCTTAATTATGCCTAAATTAGCTGATGTGGTTGTAAAAGTTCGTTCTAAAAATGCAGGGCCTTTTTGGCTGACGATTGATATTTTTTGTGGTTCGCAAAAAGCTTTTGAACAGGTTGTTGCTTCACTCTCTACGGAGCGTGTAGCTGAGCTTTTTAAGCAGCCTTTAGAAACCATGAAGCGTTTTGATATTAAAGCTTTGCATGTGGTTAAGTTCAGCATGCCTCGACCTGTCATTCAGGGTAGTCGTTTTGATAGAGATATGCATGGTGCGCAGTGGGCAGTGCTGCTGAGTGAGTGCCAGCTGGATTTAGTATAGCCAGCCATTGTTAATAGCTGTCACAGACAAATGAAGTCACAGTGAGTATCTTTAAAGAAAGAGGAGCCTCAGCTGAGCTATGGATGCAAGCACTTTAAAGATGCGTTTTTGACTCAAGACTTCAAATTGAAGTTTTGAACTCGAGCTTTAACTAATTATCTTACTGCTACCGTAACTCATCCTAAGAACGCTTAAAAGCTCTAATGATTGCATTACAATGTGAAAGGATTTAGGTATGAATCGTCAGAAAGTCAGATTTGAGTTCCAGCTTATATTTTATTTGCTAGCTATCTTAAGTTTAAGTGCTTGCTGGCAAAACCAAAGCCCACCCCCCAAAGCAACACCCGAGCCTATAAAGCAAGAACCCAAAAGCAGCCAAAGCTACGTTATCTCTAAAAACGGCTCGAGTCTTATTTTGGATTCAGGTGAAAGCCTTGTGTTTGAGGCTGGTTTCTTTGAAGAAGATAGCCTTATTTACGCACTAAGCTCAGAGGAATTTAGCTTACCAAGCATAGTGGCCAAGCATTACCCTATTGATGATATTTTGCCTTTAGGTAAAACCTTAAGCCTGATTTTCCCAGAAGAGGCTGTTGCTGCACTTAATAAAACAAAAAGCTTCTCTGTTTTGCCTGACCTTAGTAAGGCAAGCGCTAGTCAAGATGGCGAATTAAGAAGCCAAGTACTACTTAAGCCGGCTGATGCTAGCGAAAGCTTCTATGAAGAAGCACTCGAGCCTGATTCAGATGTCTCAGCTACGTTGCGTATTTGGGGGCATCAGCTTAAACGTGACGCTTTCCGTGCAGAGGCTTCTCTTTCACTTAGAGCTATTACGTCTATACCAAATTTATCAACAAATGCGTTGCCATCTGGCTTTGTTCTTGAAGATGTTGCAACGAACTTGGCCTTGGGGGTTGCCTTTGACTTTGCGCCAGATGGACGTATTTTTATTGCTGAAAAAGGTGGCACGGTCAGAATTGTTGAAAATGGTCAGCTACTAACAAGCCGTTTTATTGATATTTCTGCGCAAGTTAATAGTTTTGGTGATAGGGGTCTTTTAGGTATTGCAGTGCACCCTAACTTTCCTGTCGAGCCTTATGTTTATTTGTCTTTTACTTATGATCCACCTCAAGTTTTTAACCACAGTAATGATACTTTTGCTAAACCTGATGGTGGAGGCGCTCGAGTAGCTCGAGTTATTAGGGTAACTGCGGATGCTAATGAGGGTTATAACAAAGCCGTTGAAGGTAGTGAGTTAGTTTTACTAGGTAGGAGAAGTACTTGGGGAAATAGTGGTAACCCATTTGCTCGAAATGATTATAGTGATCCTGCTTGTGGTGCCTTGGGTGCGTTTCTTGAGAACTGTATTCCAGCAGATGATACGTCTCATACCATTGGTGCGCTTAAGTTTGGTTTAGATGGCAGCTTGTTTGTAGCTTCAGGGGATGGTTGTGATTTTACAACGGTGGAAGAACAGTGCACTAGAACGCTTAGTTTAGATAGTCTTTCAGGAAAAATTCTACGTATTAATGCTATGAATGGTAGGGGCTTAGCTAGCAATCCTTTTTATGATGCTAATCCAAATAGTAACGCTTCTAAAGTCTATAATCTGGGCTTGCGTAATCCTTTTCGTTTTACCCTTGACCCTGCTAGTGGCGAGCCCTTTATAGGGGATGTTGGTTGGGGTACTTGGGAAGAAATTAATAAAGGTCGAGGTGCTAATTTTGGTTGGCCTTGTTACGAAGGGGGCTTTGCTGAAAATTTACTCCAAGGGGCTTACGCTGGTTTTGATGCCTGTCAAACTTTTTACGCTTCACAGAGTGCCACGCCTGCGCTATATGCTTACGCTCATGCTGGTACTGGTAACTCTATTCAAGTAGGAGACTTTTACGCAGGTACAAGCTACCCGGTCGCTTACAGAGGTGCTTTGTTTTTCTCAGATTTTAATGATCGCTTTATTAAGTACTTACAGTTTGACGCTTCAGGAGCTTTGCAGAGCGTTCAAGATTTTGGTACCGAGGCGGGGTTAGTGCAATTATCTGCTGGAGCAGACTCAAATTTGTACTTAATGAATATTTATGAAGGTAAACTTAAACGTCTTCGCTATGTAGCAAGCTCTAATAATGCACCCGTGGCACAATTTACAGTTACGCCCGAAGCAGGTAGCGCACCTTTAGAAGTTAGCTTTACAAATACTTCTTTTGACGCAGATGGTGAAAACCTGAGCTATGCTTGGGACTTTGGTGACGGGGGTAGTTCAACAGAAGTTTCTCCTGTTTATACTTACGCTAACAATGGTGTTTATACGGCTATTTTAAATGTAACTGATACCAATAACGCAACAAGCCAAGCGACAAAACTCATTAGTGTAGGAAACAGTTTGCCGGTGCCTGTTATTACAAGCCCTGCAGCAGGGTTTCGCTATAATGTTGGTGATACTATATCTTTTACAGGTTCAGCCACAGATAGTGAAGATGGCAACCTAACAGGCTCGAGTTT
>CAZWJZ010000260.1:0-6159 GCA_964634665.1 uncultured bacterium
AATAAGCGTGGACGAAAAAAGCCTAAACGTGGACGTAAGCGCTTATTCAACAAAGCTGTCTACAACCATCGCTTTGTTGCTGAGCGTTCTTTTGCTTGGATTGATAAGTTCAGAACCCTCCTCATCCGCTTTGAACGTAAAGATACTTACTTCTTAGGTGCTCATTTTATTGCCTTTGCCATGATTAATCTTAGGCACAAGCTTAATGTCTAAAAGTCTCAACGAGTTCTATAAAAGATTTGTATGTGTTGACTTTTTTCGCCTACCACGTTAACCTTATTATTGATATTATATTATCATTAAGATGTTTTCGAACAGGAGATTCTATGGCTAAAGATGGACCCTGTAGCGAGATCATATTTCTAAGGAGGAAAAATGAAAAGTTTCATTTGGTTAATCATTTTGCTGTTATGCGTAACGTTCGCTCAAGAAAAAACCATCACGGTTAACGAGACCTTTTGGCCCTCGAGGGGCTTCGCTATAGAAACGGATGACGCTTTTGCGCTGTCGCGCTGGGGTATTACCGAAACCCTTTTAAAGGTTGATTTTGACGGTACTATCATTCCACATTTAGCAATAGGCTATGAGCAGCGCAGCGAAACCGTCTGGGCATTTAACTTGCGTGACAGTGTGTCCTTTCAGAATGGTGAAACCTTTAATGCTGCAGCTGTTATTAGAGCATTGAATTATTTGCTGCAAAGCGAAACGCCACCTCGAGGACTCGAGCCTGAAGATATTGAATCCATTGAAGCGGAATCAGAGTATGTTGTTCTTATAAAAACAACAAGTCCAGATGTGCTACTTCCAAACCGTTTGGTTGGGCCGAGTTTCGGAATACTCGCTCCTTCAGCTTACGATCTTGACCCACCCTCGGTTATGGGTACAGGTTCAGGGCCATTTGTTTTAAAAGTAGTCATCCCTGAGCAGAGTGCTCAGCTAGAAAAAAATACAAGCTACTGGGCGGCTGATGTCAAACTTGATGCTGCTACGGTACTTTCTACCCCAGATGCTGACGTTAGAGCTATTATGCTGCAAACTGGCGAGGTAGATATAGCGCAGCATTTACCAACACCAGTTTTACCTCTTTTAGAACAAAACGCAACTCTGACGGTAGTACGTGAAGCTCAACCCCGAACCGTAACTATGTACCTCAATCACGCCCAGGGTGCATTAAGTGACCTCAGGGTGCGGCAGGCAGTGCTACAGGCAATCGACAAAGAAGCTATAGTCGCCGCAGTGCTTGAAGGGGTAGGTGAAGTGGCAACAGGCCCTTTTGCACCAAACAAAGCATGGACCAATCTCGAGCTAAAAACCAGCTATGACCCCGAGGGGGCAAAGGCACTTCTTGCAAATGCTGACTATGAAGTAGATGAACTAGTTTTACGCTTATGGGTTTACCCGACGCGTTCCGAGTTGCCCCCTAGCGCTGTGGTTTTGCAAGATATGCTGGCCAAGGTTGGCATCGTGGCAGATATTCGGATTGCTCAATATGCAGCCCTAGAGCCAAGTGTGCGTGAGGGAGATTTTGATATCTTTATCGTCTCACGCGGACACCTAATAGACAATTATGACCCCGAGGGTTACTTGAGCGCTGATTTTGCTTGTGGTGGTAGTTTTAATCTTAGCCAGTACTGCAATGAACAGGTTGATAGACTCTTGCAAGAGGCCAAAGTGACATCTGATAGCTCGAGCCGGTATACGCTTTACCAGCAGATTCAAGAGATTGTCGTTCAAGATGTTGCCGCCATTTTTCTTAACCACACGGTGCAGACCTATGGCTACCGCAACGGCGTTTTAGGGTTTCAGTCACATCCGCTAGAGTACTACCTGCTGACTGCTGATCTAGATATTGAATAGTTTTTACGTTTATGACAAGCTATTTTCTGCGTAAGCTCTTGGTCTTCCCTTTGCTCTTGGTTCTGGTTTCCTGGTTGGTGTTTCTAATGCCTTACTTGCTAGGTTTTGACGCTAGCAGAAGTTTGGTTCAGGCGCGTATCGGTGAGCGTAGCCTTAGTGAGAGTCAGCTCGAGCAATTAAGAGCTGAGCTGGCACTGGACCAGCCGGTGTATAAGCGTTACTTAGACTGGTTGACTCAGGTTTTGCGCGGAGATCTCGGAGACTCACTGGTGAGTCGCACGTCTGTTAGCGTTTTATTGTGGCAGGGCTTCCAGGTCACGTTGGTTCTGACATTTTGTGTCATTGGCTTGTCATTTGCGCTAGCACTCTTATTAGCGAGTCTTGCGGCCCACTATGCAGGTCGCTTTCCCGATACCCTCATAAGTACTATTTCTCAGTTTGGAATTGCTTTTCCTGAATACGGGTTGGCACCTTTATTCATTTTGCTATTTGCGCTCGAGCTTGGTTGGTTACCTTCGGCGGGGTGGAGAGGCTCGGAGTACATTGTCTTACCTGTTTTGACCCTCCTACTTCGCCCTATGGCTTATTTTGTTAGCCAATTGAGAGCTAGTTTGATTGATGTTCTGGCGATGGATTATATTTGCGCTGCTAGAGCCAAAGGACTACCCCAAACTAAAGTTATGTTAAAACATGCGCTGCGCAATGCTCTTATTCCGGTACTTAGCTTGATGACTTACTGGTTTGTTGCTTTGCTAGGAGGGTCGGTAATAGTTGAAGTTATCTTCGCTATTCCGGGTATGGGGCGCTTGATTTATGAGGCAGCTTTAGCCAGCGACCTACCTTTGCTGCAAGCCAGCCTACTTTTGCTTACGACATTAAGCCTGGTCCTGACGACCCTGACGGATCTGCTTTATCTCAAGATCAATCCGGCAATTGATTTTGCCGGCTAAGATTAAGTCACAAAAAAACGAAACGAGAAGACACTTAAGATGTTGATTTTTAGGGCTAAGAAAACATTTAGAACCCCTACATTCGGGCAAAAAAGCTTAAAAAAACGATCACTTACTTTCATTATGGCAGCTAGCAGTTTCAGCTTGATTGTGCTGATTACCTGTTTGGCACCTTTGTTGACTAAGCATAATCCTTATGAACAGGTTTTGCTCGAGCGTTTGCAACCACCAAGCTGGGAGCATCCTTTGGGCACTGACCCTTTAGGGCGCGATGTTTTGGCAAGACTGCTTTATGGGGGCCGATTCTCCCTCCTTTTGACTGCGATTGTGGTCACGATTTCAGCTTCTTTTGGTAATTTTATAGGTTTATTAGCGGCGTACTTTGGGGGCTGGTTTGAGGAAATAATTATGCGAACGCTCGACCTTTTTACGGCTTTTCCTAGTTTTGCTGTTGCGTTAATCATTGCTGCTCTATTAGAGCCTAATTTTTGGACACTTGTTCTTGCGCTTTGCGTGACAGTCTGGATACCTTATGCCAGATTGGCTAGAGCGGTTGGGCTCGAGCTAAACAGCAAGGCTTTTGTTGAGGCAGCAAGAGCACTAGGTGGAGGTAACTGGCATCTTATTTATAAGCATTTTTTGCCTAACGCCTTAAGACCGCTAATGGCGACGGTGTTTTTACGGTACGGGCATACCTTACTGAGTATTTCTGGCTTATCCTTTTTGGGTTTGGGTGTTCAAGCCCCAAATGCTGATTGGGGGCTTATGTTAGCAGAAGCAAGACCATATATGCAGCGCATACCTTTACTGGTACTGATACCAGGGTTAAGTATTTTTATGACATCGCTTAGTGTAAGCTTAATGGGACAGGCAATGGTTCAACCAAGGAGTAGGAATTTATAGTCTTAGAAGATTAAGAGGCTATCGCGTCTTAATCTTCGAGCCAAGCAAATCATAGCAAAGCTACTAAGCCGATTCTTCTTTTCACTCTTAGGCTGCTTTGTAAAGCTTATTTGTAGCAGCTGAAGCGCTTAGGCACCTTTTTCAAGCAGTAATGTTATGGGTATAGCACTTGCTGCAACCTACCGGATGTTTCAGCCAGCTATCTGAACGCAAGATCCTGTGCTCAATGAGCATGCCCATGTCATTAATGGGTGCACTAGGACTCTAAAAAACAAGGTGTTTGCAGTCAGGCTCGTTTTACTTGAAAATTTTAATGTGCCAAGCAGGAACGCCCCCTTATTTAAACACGGGAATCTTAGTTTAAGCACTGTCCTGTTTGTTACGGTCAATCTACCGAGTCCGATACGCGTTAAATAAAAACTTAACGGAAATCTCGGTCAATATAAGGTACTTTGCAGTAGGTTTAAGGAAAGATCTAAGCTTAGTTGCAAAAACCGGGCTCAACCTTGTTTGTAACCATTCTTGTGAAAGTAATTAATTGCTAAGGTTTTGATAAGGTTAGGTTTGATGTAACAAAGCAGTGCTTCAGACATCCGATGAGTTGATCGAAAGGCAATAGAATAGTGTCGAATAACGAAGAAAAAAGTTAAGTTTTAAGGGACATAAAAACTCGAGCTACTTAGCTCGAGTTTAAGTCCAATAGTAATTTTAGTTATGGAAGTGTTGTGGTTGTGATACGTGTATCGGTTATCGTATCTGCAATGTTGTAGCCAGTTTCAGCTGTCGCAAAATTACTATTAAGGAATTCTGCTAAAACATCTTGCTCGCTGCCATTACTAGCAAAGGTGAAACTACCTGTTGTGACTCCATCTTGCAATAGATCAACAACATTTGCTTCAGGGCCTGTGGGGAAAGGGTAGTCATCGCCACCTTCGGCTAGGAAGCCTAGCGTAACCAGACGGAAGCTTTGGTTCGCAGCAGTGTCGGTAACTAGGCCCCCCGAAACAACCGTAACAGCTTCGCCGCCAGCAGCAGCGCCATTTGAATCAAGCACAACAATTTCCGCTATGCGGCTACCCGCAGGTTTGCTTGGGTCATAACTAAAGGTCATACCAGCGACCTGAGGAAATTTTCCACTGACGTTTTCTACTGAGGAGACACCGTTTTCTAGTAGTGCTTTTAGCTCCGCTCCTGTTACAGTAACAAGGCTTAGGCTATTGTTAAAACGGAAAGCAATCTCGAGGTCATACTGTGAAATAGCTCCAGGCGCAGAGATACCTGGCGTGCCTGTTGGTGGTCCGCACACAGGATCACTCGTAGATCCAGGAGGCACTATACAGGCACCAATTGGTCCACGAATACCCCCACCATTTTTTAAAGATAAAGTTGTACTGCTATCTATGTTCTGAGCGTAGGCTAGATTTGCATCGGCAGAAAGGTTACCTAGGTTGGTTTCTTCGGTCCTGACGGAGTTACGCTCTCCGTTAAGATAAACGCTGGTATAGCCAACAACATTTCCAGCGGTGGCTTGTAAAGCACTGCTTAAAGCGTTGGCAATGCTTTGCATTTCGCTGATCACATCATTAGCACTTAGGCCATTCTCGCTTAAGCCTTGTGCGTCACTTGCATAAACACCATTAATTTCACTATCAAGTAGTTCATCTATAATAAGACCATCTTTATCGAAATCAACAACAAGACGACCTAGGTAGCTATAGTCACCATCGGTATTGACGACCAAAATAGGCTCACTGCTTTTACTACTAAGTTTTAAAGGGTAGGTATCACTTGCGGTATCGCCGCTTCGTAAACGATCATTACTATCAGCCAATAGGGTGTTTGAGCCACCTGCGACTATAATGTCAACATCACTTAACTTAGCTGCAAGTTCCTTTTCAATACGGATTTCCTGCATATGAGCTAGAACAATAATTTTGTCAATACCTTTGGCGGTGAGTGCGTCGACATCAGCTTGAATCAGGGTTGCTAGGGCATCAATGTCAGTTGCGCTACTTGGTTGGACAATCATGTTCCCAATTGAGGTGATGGATCCCAAGCTTGGTGTGGTTGCTGCTACCACCCCGATAGTTTCAGAGCCAAGAGTGAAAGTGGTGTAGGCTGCGAGTTTGCCATTTAGCTCACCAGCTCCCAAACCATCTTCTGCAACTAAAGCACTAAGGCTCTCTTCAGTAGAAAAATCGAGGTTAGTTGAAAGGTAAGGGAAACTAGCACCTGTCCAGGTGTCTCCTTCAGCTGTTGATGCTGATATCAAATCGCCAAAGGCTGCTGGTCCTAGATCTAGTTCATGATTACCAATAGCTGAGGCTTGAACACCTAGGGCATTTAACCAAGCAACATGTGCCCGACCTGCACCTGCGGTACCTAACACGGAAGCAAGTGAGTCATCACTAGCAATATTGTATTCAGGACCGGGAATCCAGTTATCGCC
>CAZWJZ010000260.1:6169-6661 GCA_964634665.1 uncultured bacterium
CGCCTGACGATAACACGAGGGTTTTATCAGGCATTTCGGAGCGGAACTTGTTTAAAATAGCTGAGAATCTTGGCGCATTGCCGATAATATCGCGGCCACCATCGACATCAGCAAAATGAAGTAACTGTAATTGAAAATCACTTTTGCTTTGATTAGAAGGCGTGCAAGCAGCAAGACTTAGCACCAATACCAGAATTAGGGAAAAACCAGTAGACTTTTTCATCCATCCTCCTTACGATAGTTGGCTCACACCATAACATGTTCTCTTGCTATCCAAGTCAGCTGAATGTCAAAACCTAGCATTCAGTTCTAAAGTTTATGAAGCAGCTCGAGCTCATTTTAACTATTAGGCATGTAGTTTTGAATATGTAGTTTTGGTAATGATCCACTTCAGACTGCTAGCTTAGCTTTGATATCGAGCTTGTAACCGCGCTTCCGCCCCCCTTAATGAGTAAAAAGTGGAATAAAGTAAGGGATGGAAGAAAACGAGTA
>CAZWJZ010000261.1:0-6638 GCA_964634665.1 uncultured bacterium
ACCCACCATCGAAAGACTCATTGGACTCGTAGTAGCACTCATTTCTACTTATTTTTGCTTGTAGCTAGCTTTTAATTCGTGTGACATTCTGCTATCCTTCTTCAGCTTAAAGCAAGTGTTTCTAAAAGAACATGCTGTTAAGCTCGAGCTTCACTTTTTACTGTAAGGGAGAACTTATGAATGTAGCAGTTATCGGTGCAGGTGCCATGGGTTCAGGTATTGCTCAGACCTGCGCACTTGCTGGTCACGAGGTTATGCTTCATGATTTAAGTGAAGATGGTCGTAGACGCGGCATGATGAGCATTAAGGCTAGCTTAGAGAAGCTCGTAAAAAAAGAGAAACTTAGTGAAGATGATAAAGCGCAAGCATTAGCGCGTATTACTTTGACGGGTGATTTAGATCAGGCTCAAACAGCAGATGTGATTATTGAAGCTATTTTTGAGAATCTTGCTGCCAAAAAAGACATTTGGGAGGCGTTAGACAAAATTGCTAAAGAAGATGCTCTTTTGGCGACAAACACTTCTAGTTTATCAGTTACTGAGTTAGCTTCATTTGTATCTCGCCCTGAAAGCTTTTGTGGTTTGCATTTCTTTAACCCGGTAGCTTTAATGGCGCTGGTTGAAGTTGTAAAGGGTTTAAAGACCTCTGAAGAAACCCTAATTAAAGCAAAGGCATTTGCAGAGGGTATTGGTAAAATAGCTATTGTTTGTAATGATAAGCCTGGTTTTATTGTGAACCGTTTACTGGTGCCTTATATGAATGATGCAATTCATGCCTTAAGTGAAGGTGTGGCAAGCGCTGAAGCTATAGATACCGCTATGAAGTTAGGTGCAAACATGCCGATTGGCCCTTTAGCGCTAGTAGATTTGGTTGGTTTAGATGTCTGCCTTGCCGCAGGCGAATCTTTGTACCATGAATTTCAAGACCCTAAATTTCGCATTTCTCCTTTGTTAAAACAAATGGTTAAAGCAGGCAAATTAGGGCGCAAAACAGGAGAAGGATTTTACAGCTATGAGTGACGAAAACACACAAGATATAGAATTTGATTATTTAGATATAGAACTCGAGCAGGGTGTAGCCATTATTGCCATTAATCGCCCTGAAGCGCTTAATGCACTTAATAGTGACTTGCTTTATGAACTCAGCGTTGCCTTAGAGCTCGTAGAGGCTGACATAAATGTAAATGCGCTTATTATTACAGGCACAGGCAGGGCTTTTATAGCAGGTGCAGATATAGCGAATCTAAGCAAACTTACAGACACCTTTAGTGGCCGCGAGGCCTCTTTAACAGGTCAAGATCTTATGAATAACATAGCAGCACTGCCCTTTCCAACCATTGCCGCCATAAATGGCTTTGCTTTAGGTGGAGGACTCGAGCTTGCTTTGGCTTGTGATTTAAGGGTGGCTAGTGAAAGCGCAAAGCTGGGTTTACCTGAAGTGAGTTTAGGTTTAATTCCGGGTTATGGCGGTACGCAGCGTTTGAGTCGTCTTATTGGTACTGGGCGTGCCCTTGATCTTATTTTTACGGGTCGTCATGTTGCTGCGCAAGAAGCTTTGCAGTTGGGTCTGGTGAACCGTGTTGAAGAAGATGCCCTTGCTGCTGCCAAAACCTTAGCTGGGCAAATGCTCAAAAATGCTCCTGTTGCATTGGGCTTAGCTAAAGAAGCTGTCATGCGAGGTGCTGACTTGTCTTTAGCACATGCTCTAGAGGTTGAAGCCGACTTATTTGGCATGGTCACAACCACTGAAGATATGAAAGAAGGCACCAGCGCATTTTTAGAAAAACGAGCTGCTAATTTTCAAGGTAAATAAAAACTATCCCTAAATGCTTAAATCAAAAAACTGCTCCTGAAATGCGACCAAACGCATAATTTCATCCTGAACTGATTTAATCGTGTCCTAGTCTGAGCCTACTCCCCTAGGTCAGAATAATAAAGTCTTACGATAGTTATAATTCAGCTTAGTATCAGATCGAGTATTTTGGGCATAGCAATGAGCTATCGTCATCATGGTGTCTATGTATAATCGTTTTATAAGCCCCTCGTGCCAGCACAAGGGGTTTTTTTACCCCAAATAATAGGTAGCTAGCGCTTCAGCATCTGGCGCAAAAGTATTTGGAACAAACCCGTTGTTCTGTTCGTACACAAAACCATAGCTTGGATGTTTGGACTTCAAAGGTCCGTCAAAAACAACCGTAATCTGTTTTCTCAAAAAAGATCTTAGTTCTGCTAACGAGTGACTCATCACCCTAGCTTAATCATTTTAAGCAATGTCGTAGTCATAAAAGCTTTTCCTAAAAGAAAAACATGGTTAAATCGCAGTATGCCTTTTCGTTTACGTGTTTCCCTCGCCATTTTACTAGGCTTACTCACCTTAATTTTTGTAGGCCCCTTTGTAACCCCTGTTCGCCCCTTAGAAAATATGGTCTCAGCAAGCAGCTTAGCGGATGAAACAAGTCAATTCATTAAGCTAAACGGTGTAGATATTCATTACAAAACAGCAGGTGACCCCAACTCAGAGCAAAGTTTCATATTGCTACACGGATTTGGCTCGAGTGTTTATACTTGGCATGAGCTTATGCCTGCATTGGCTAAGTTGGGGTTTGTTATTGCTTTTGATAGACCTGCGTTTGGGCTGACTGAGCGTCTTTTAAGAGAAGACTGGGGGGAAGATAATCCTTATACACCAGAAGCTCAGTTAGCGTTTATTGATGCGCTTATGAACGCCTTTAATCTAAGTCAAACAATCTTAGTGGGTCACTCAGCAGGGGGTGCTATAGCAGCAGAATTTGCCCTTGAGAATCCTGAAAAAGTGTCTCAGCTTATTTTGCTTGACGCTACGCTTTACAGTAACGGCAGTGTGCCAGCTTGGTCAAAATTTATACTTTACTCACCTCAGTTTAACCGTATTGGGCCTTTGCTCATGCGGCAATTTTCAGGTAAGCCGGGTACTGAGTTTCTTGAGTCAAGTTGGTATAGCCCAGCAGCCATAGACGAGCAAACCAGAACGGCTTACAAAGAGCCTCTAAGCATTATTGACTGGGATAAAGCCTTGTGGGAACTCTCACGGGCTAGCAAAGAACCCAAGTTAGCAAATCGCTTACAAGAGCTAAGCACAGCAACTCTAGTTATTTCAGGTGAAAATGACAACATTGTACCTTTACGCTTTAGTGAGCAGGCCGCCAAAGACTTAGCTAACGCTAACTTTGCAAGCATTGCCGACTGTGGTCATGTGCCCCAAGAAGAATGTCCTCAAGAAACCCAAAGGACTATACTCGAGTGGTTAGCAAAACAAGGTCTTAATTAAGCATTTTACGGGTAACTGGGTGGAGTGATAAATCTAGTTCTTATTTACTTTGCTAGCTCATCATGGGTACATTAAACTCGACTAAGGCAGTGCAACAGAGCCTTCGGTTAGTTTTAAGAAACTGGCTAAGCCTATCCCTAAGAATCTGCAAATCATTTTTTAAGAACTAAAATTGTATGCAAGATTTCAAGTAATTCTTTACTTTTTCAAGTATTTAGTATTTTTGTGTCAGAAGCTTCTCTTTAGACCTTCTATCGCTAGTGTTAAACTAGCAGTGTGATTATAGGCATTATCAGCGATATACACGCAAATGTAATTGCTTTAGAAGCCGTACTTGAGGAATTAAGACGCAAAGGTGCCGACACAATCCTTTGCTTGGGCGACTTGATAGGCTACGGCCCATCACCAAATGAAACCCTAGACCTTATTCGCTCCTCAGGTGTGCTTTGTACTATTGGCGCGGCAGATGAACGCATAGCGTTTGACTTTGCACGTTCAGGCATACCTCGTGAAGGCGTAGCTGACACGACACTCGAGTGGACACGCACTGTTATTGAACCTCGCCATGTTAGCTTTCTTAGGGACTTACCTGTCCAGCAGCGTGTAAAAACACCTGCAGGTAGATTGCGCTTCTTTCATGGTTCACCTGAAACACCAACGCAACGCTTAAACCTCAATCAAGACCCCGTATCACTCTCTAAAATGCTCGAGCTTAATCGGTGTAGCATTTTGGCGTGTGGTGGGTCGCATGTTCCTTTTTTTCGTAAAGCACCTAATGGTTGGGTTATTAATCCTGGTTCAGTGGGTTTGTCTTTAAATGGTGAACCTGGAGCTGATTATGCGCTTATTAGGTTTGATGATCAGGGTAGCGCTTCTATAGCGATGGATAAAGTTGAGTATGATTTTGCAGCGGTTGCCTTTGATATTATTGCGTGGGGTTTACCACCCATGATTGCTGAGGCTGTTCAGCAAGGCCGCATGCCTGGTAAAGTCTAACTTTTTGAACTACCAAACTAACAAAAAGCATTTTCACGATTTATCTGTGAAGCAGTAAAGTGTGTGACCTTGGGTCATTAAAACAAAGGCACTAAGCGAACGTCTTAGCTTTAAGTTACTCAATAGCAGGTTTGCTTAAAAGACAAACCTGCTATTGAGTAAACCTTATTTGGACTTTACTCAGCGTCAGTTAAGGCCCACTGCGCGTAAGCTTCTGCAAAACTAAACCGCGCGTCGCCAGCATCACTCTCTAAAAACTGAGTTAGGAAATCACGAATATCTTGTGCAGAACTTGTTAAAAATAGCTCTTCGCCACCCAAACCTTCAAAACGACCTGATTCAATCACAGGTAGAGCTTCTTCAGCTATAGATGCGGTAGCCTGCAACTCATTCACTAAAGCCTCAATAAGCTCATCATCTGGCGCATTTAAATCACTTTCACTATAAAGCGCACTAGATGTCTCTAAATCTTCCATAATAATAGCGCGGCTAATAAGTTGTCTTGTTAGGCTAGCTTCACCATCAAGGTTAAGCACAAGCATTTGATTTGCCTCTCTATCATCACTAGCAAACACCGCAAACTCGAGTGTGTAAGTGCCGGCTGGCGCTTGTGGTATGTCTATATTTAGGCTATCTATAACGTAGCCGATCACGCCTGTAGGTATATCTATAATTTGGCTTTGTTCGGCTATTAAGTCACCTGCAGCGTTAACTAAGCTTAAGCTTGCAGTAACTTCTTTGGGTAATTCCGAATCTGGTGTGAAGAGTTCAAAAGCGCTGTACAGGCGGTCTCCTGCTTTTATACTGTTTGTTTCTAAAAAGCGGTTCCCTAAACCAAGTTCTATGCCTTCAGATATTTCGATTCGGGCAGGTGGTGCATTAAGCACATCTAAGCGTTGTTGAGCAAAACGATCAAAAGGTGATTCAGTTTCTGAGGCTAAGTACAGATCAAATTGCTCTCTTGCTTTATCATTTTGGCCTTCTTGCTCATAAAGGCTTGCGAGTGCGTAGTGAATACCTTTTTGTGTTGGGTAGAGTTCTAACGCGTTTACTAAATCAAGAACTGCTTCATCATCTACTTCTGGGTCAAGAGCAATGGCTGCTGCGTAGGCGTCCATGGCTTCGGCTAGTCTGCCTGTAGTCACACGAACTAAGCCAAGATTAAAAAAGGCTATGTTTTGAGCTGGGTTCAAGACAGTTGCACGAATAGAAGCATCTTCACTTTTATCAAGAATACCCAAAAGATAATAAGACCAGCCTAAGTTTGTCCAGTAAAGATCACTATCTGGTTCTAAGCGTGTCGCTACGGCTAGTGCTTGACCTGCGGACAGCGCATCATCTTCATCAAAGGCAATAAAGGACAAACGTTCAAACGGGTAAACAAAACTAGGCTCGAGTTCAGTTATTTTTCGTAAAGCTAACTTCTCGGTTTCGTTATCTTCTTGTGTTTGGGCTATAAATGCTGCAGCTAAAAGGCTTGCAAATTCATCTTGGGCTAAGAGTTCAGCTGAGTTGTAAGCTTCGCCTTGGGTTT
Organism: uncultured bacterium; assembly: GCA_964634665.1. Lineage (GTDB taxonomy): Bacteria > Deinococcota > Deinococci > Deinococcales > Trueperaceae > JAHEBB01. Next base: position 5,837 of record CAZWJZ010000261.1, read on the forward strand.
GTTGGTAGGCAATTTGTGAGGCTATACCGTAGGGGTAACTGGCTGCTGCTTCAAAGGCAGAGCTGGCTTGTTCATCTTCTAAGCTACTAAGTAAGGTTGCGTACCAGATATTGGCAACAGGCAAGCTGCTCTCTTGCGCAAAAGCTCTAAAGTAACGACTAGATAACTTTTCATCTACTGGTGTGTTACTTAGAGACATGGTTGCCATGAGCGCTGCGTTGGACCCTTCAGCACCAACTTGTACCGCCTGAAGGTCATCAAGCAAAACTTGCGCTTCTGCACTACGGTTATCAAGCGAGTCAAGCACGCTGGCAGCCTCTACAATCTGACCAAAGCCAATTAAAGCTACTGCTTGTATGTACTCAAGGTAAGGGCTAGATAAATCAAGTTCAGCCTCGTAACTAGGTGTTGGCATGCCTAACCTAGCTGCCAAACGCATTATGCTTCGTGTCACCAGTAAAGCAGGATCATCTTCAGGAGCGCTCACCAAAAAGCGCTCCACTTGCCCGTCAGGCGTAGCTAAAAAGTAACGCGCCTCAAGTTGACTATTCGTAAAGTTAATACGCCCTGTCAAAACATAATCAGCACCCAGCAAACCCTGCGATAAGCTCGAACCTTCGGCGCTATCTATGTTGCCAGCTAAGCGTAACAAGCTAAAAAAGCCATCCTCTACTACTAGAGGCGCCACTAGTGTAGAAGAAACAGCAGGCCCAAAAACTTCTAGCTCAGCTTCAAAAGCCCGCTCGAGCTGATCTGCAACCGCAACCCCAAGCAGTGTATCTTGAGAGTTGAGGGGGTAAAT
>CAZWJZ010000262.1:0-6577 GCA_964634665.1 uncultured bacterium
ATCTCCGCATCTTAACCTACCTTTAGGGATGTTGTTTTTGTACGCTTACTAAGTACATTTCACTCAATGCAAAACAGCCTGCATAGCCTAAACGCTATTCAGATAACGACGTTTTAAGGTAAGGTTTTAGCTATGAAAAGCCGCTATTTCTTAGTATTCATATTCCTCTTTTTAATCTTTAGGCTGACAAATGCCCAAACACTTAGCATTGCAACAACCCTTTCAGATGAACTGCTAATAGAGCCAGAAATCACCCTCAGTAACTTAAACGCAGCAGATAGCAAACTAAACTTCCGCATAGCCAACAGCATAAGTGGACCCCTCGAGCTTGGCTTTGGAGTTGCGTATACCAATAGTTTTGGACCCATAGGAACCTTACAGCTATTTGCCCAAGCAGATCTAAATTTAGATGGTCAGTACAGGCTTAGTAGTCAAGCCAAAGGAGTTATAGGCAATGTAGCAGCAGAACTCGAGCTAGTTGTTTTTGACAGCCCTAAGCACAACTTTGACACGATAAGCCTAGTAAGCGAAGATAATTTCATTTATAACTCGAGCTTTGCTGTTCAGGTCAATGCCGTTGCACGTTATAGACTCGAGCGTAGCCTTATTTTAGATGCTGCCCTTAGTTTGCCTTTTGTTGAGGGTTCTTTGGGTGCAAAGCTTGATGCTGCCCTGAATTTTCAACGCATTGTTGATAGAGATAATGTAGCGGCTTTGGCTAAAGTTTATACCTCACCGGGTTTCACAACTTATTACCTTGCTCTTGGTGGAACTTATGATTTAAATAATCGTGATTACCCCAATGTGCTGGCTAGCGCGTGGCTTGGTTTTGGCACAAAAGGCTTTTATCCTGGTACATATTTAGAAATCAGTGAAACACTTTCAGAATTCGATACCAAATTGGGTGCTCAGCTTCGCTTTGAACCGTATCTTTTAGATGCTGCCACGATTCAGGCTTACGTTTTTTACGAACAAGAGCTGCCAACAGGTAGCCTCATACTTCAAATGGGCGCACATGAACTCGAGTCAGTTTTTGGGGGATTTGTAAAACTCAGTTACCGTTACGCTTTTGAAAACTAGCCGTTTACCAAAACATCCTGCTTAAGCAGGATGTTTTGGTAGCTATTATTCAACCTTGCGTAATGCGCTTAAACGAATCTTTTCCTTTTTGAAGGACTATGTCACCTTCTACTTTTAGGTTGAGTTTTATGTCTTTAATTGCTTCACCATTTAGTTTAATGCCGTTATTTTGAATCAATCTACGCGCTTCACCATTCGAGGATGTTAAGCCTGCAAGGGTAAGTAATTTGCAAATCCAAATAGCACCCTCCTCTAATTCAGTGGCAGCAACAGCAAAAACAGGCACATCATCAGGAATGCCGCCTTTAGCGACATAATCGTAGCGTTCTTCAGCATTCTGAATGGGTGCATCGCCATGGTAAATCCGCACGAGTTCACGGGCAAAAACTCTATGCGCATCTTTAACATCTTGCTCTATAGCTGTCTTCATAAGATTTAAATCTAGGGCAGTGCAAAGCTCAACATAGCGGTAAAGAAGCTCATCTGGCACTTGCATGGCTTTTTTAAACATTGATTCAGCTTCTTCAGCAATACCAATATAATTAGCAAGAGATTTAGACATTTTCTCAACACCATCAAGACCTTCAAGCAAAGGCGTTGTTAAGGCAACTTGCGGCACCATGTCATGTTCACGCTGAATATCTCGACCTACCAACAAGTTAAAAAGCTGATCGGTACCCCCAAGCTCAATATCTGCCTGAATGGCGACCGAATCATAGGCTTGCGCTAAAGGGTACAAAAGCTCATGCATGCTAATAGGCACACCCTCACGAAAACGATTTGTGAAATCATCTCGCTCCATCATGCGTGCAACTGTGTATTTAGCTGCCAGCTTCACAATGTCAGCAAAGCCCAAAGGCTCGAGCCATTCGCTGTTATGCCTTATTTCAAGTTTATTTGGGTCACTATCCAAAATTTGAGTAGCTTGAGCAACATAAGTCTCACCATTTTTTCGGGTTTCTTCTAGCGTGAGTACAGGGCGGGTTTTTGACTTACCGGTTGGGTCACCAATCATGGCGGTAAAATCGCCAATGATTAACACAACCTTATGTCCTAAATCTTGAAACTGTCTCATTTTGCGAAGCACCACCGCATGCCCAATATGCAAATCACTACTACTCGGGTCAACACCCAATTTAACCCTTAACTGCCTATTCTCTTTAATTGCAAGCTCGAGTTTTTCTTTGAGTCCGTCTTCGGGTACAATTTGCGCTGCACCTCTGTTTAGGATGTTTAGTGTTTCTTCTAGTGTCATTAGTTGTTCCTAACTATTAGGTAATAAGGCTTAAAAACACAGTAGTTTACCTTAGAACTAGGGGGTTTAAGAGTTTAGCTATTAATTTTAGTTTGGTTATTGTGTTTGCTGAGGTAATGCTAAATAACCATAATAACCGTCATCCATAGCATCACCCCCTAATTGTGATTGATTTTCGAAGTTCACAGCTAGAGTTTAGCAGGTGTCTATACCTTACCGCAATGATGGTTACACTCCTAATTACTGATAGCTTTGCAAATTACCTACTACTATTGACCTAAGCTCCAATAAGGTAGGCTAAGCACATGAAACGAGATGAACTTGTTGGTTGGTTAAATTCTTACTTAGCCCTTTCAGATTATAAAGATATTTCTCTTAACGGCCTACAAGTTGAGGGTACAGACGAAATAAAAAACGTTGCTTTTGCCGTTGATAGTAGCCTGAATACGTTTCAGCAAGCTGCTGAGCTTGGTGCAGATATGCTCATAGTGCATCATGGGCTTTTTTGGGGTAAACCCGTCGCCTTAACGGGCATGCACAAAAAAAGAATCTCTTTTTTGCTCGAGGCAAACATAAGTCTTTACGCTGTACACATTCCACTAGATGCCCATAAAGAAGTTGGAAATAACTGGGGTTTAGCTAGACTTATAGGTATGACCGACTTAAAAGATTTTGGTGGATGGCAGGGCAAGCCCATTGGTGTTAAAGGCATCTTCCCTAACCCTGTTTCTTTACGCGAACTAGCAGATAATATAGAAAATACCCTTTCACAAATATCAGGTGGCAAAACCACTGAGCCACTCATGGTGCATAATGGCGGCACCCTAGAAATCTCGAGTGTCGGCCTCATTTCAGGTGGAGCAAGCTGGGATGTTGTCACCGCAGCAGCAGAAAACCTCGATGCCTTTGTAACAGGCGAACCCAAACACGAAACCTTCTATGAAGCCTTTGAGCGAGGCATAAACGCGCTTTACGCAGGTCACTATATGACAGAAACCGTAGGTGTAAACCTGCTAGCTGAAAAACTCAGAGGTGAATTTGACCTAAGCACCAACTTTATTCACTTACCCACAGGCTTATGAGGCACAAAGGCTACTTCATCGTTTTTGAAGGCCCCGAAGGTGCAGGCAAAAGCACGCAAATAAAACACCTAAAAGAAAAGCTCGAGCTTGTCAACAAAGCTGCTGTGGTAACGCGTGAACCAGGGGGTACACCCGCAGCAGATGCCATTAGGACGGTTATTCTAGACCCGAATTTAGAGATTAGTCCGTTGTCAGAGTTTTTGCTCTACTCAGCAAGTAGAGCGCAACATGTTGAAGAAGTCATTAAGCCTGCCTTGGAGCAAGATAAAACTGTCATTAGTGACCGTTTTTCTGGCGCTTCGGTTGCTTATCAGGGGTACGGGCGAGGTTTAGACCTGAATTTCATTCATGCATTAAACCAAAGAGCAACCCAAGGCATAGAACCTGACCTTGTGCTACTTTTAGATATAGACCCTGAAGAAGGTCTTAAAAGAGTAGCTAATCGAGGGCAAAAAGACAGACTCGAGCTGGCTGATTTATCTTTTCATAAGAAAGTAAGGGCTGGTTTTTTGGAGCAATCCAAAGCAAATGCATCTTGGAAGGTGCTAAATGCTGCACAAACTGAAACAAGTCTTGCTGATAGAATTTGGCAGCTTGTTCAGTCGAATTTGGAGTAAATCATGCGTTTAATAAGTCTCGTTCTTTTATTGCTTTTTTTATTGGCAGGCTGCCAACAACAACGTGTCACGCAAAAAATTCCTGAAGTGCTGGCAAGCTTTCCCCATGACCCTATTGCCTTTACGCAAGGTTTACTACTGCACAATGGCAAATTTTATGAAAGCACAGGGCTTTATAATCAGTCTGACTTACGAGAAGTAGATATTGAAACTGGACAAGTTATAAGAATCTTACCTTTAGAAGATCAGTACTTCGCCGAAGGGCTAGCCCGAGTTGAAGATAAGCTCATTCAGATTACATGGCGTGAAGGCAAAGCTTTTGTTTATGATCTTGAAACCTTTAATCTAGAGAAAACTTTTGACTACACCACAGAAGGTTGGGGGCTTTGCTATGACGGTGAAAGCCTGTTCATGACCGATGGCACAAGTACACTCTACAAGCGCGACCCCACCAGTTTTGAAGTTAGTAGAGAAGTCACAGTACGCCTGAACAATGAAGCTGTTATATACCTAAACGAACTCGAGTGTGTGGGTAATTTTGTTTATGCGAATATTTGGCAGTCAGATCGTATTGTTAAGATTGATAAAGCAAGCGGTAATGTTGTGTCTGAAATTGATGCGAGTAATTTATTGACTGCTAGCGAAAAAGCAACCCTGTCACGTGATGCTGTTCTTAATGGTATTGCTTATAATGCTGAAAAAGATACTTTTTATCTTACTGGCAAACTGTGGCCGAAACTTTTTGAAGTGAAGTTTGTTGAAAAAAAATAGACTTGCAGTCATTTTGAGTTTTTTGCTAGATTCAGCTTGAGCATGAGAATAAAGTGATCTTAAATCAAATGTTATCGGAATGCCTTGAATCAAATGTTATCGGTACGCCTTGTAGCAGATGTTGTAGTAATTCCTTAGGTTATTGAAACAAAGACGCTAAGCGAGCTTCTCGGTTTTGTCGTGAAACTACTATCAGGCGTTGGGAAAAGCAAGTTTTAAACCAACTTCAGTAAGATCAACTAATGGCAGTGTTTTTGCTTCTTCGAACGTCCACCATGCACACAAATCAGTCGAGCCATTTTGCTCATTTCGCAAGCTTCCCCCAAGCTGTTTCGCATGATAGATAATCCTTATACCGTGAAAATATTTTTTATCATCTTCAAGGGTAATAGAGTCAATAGCAGCCAAACCATCTGAACGAACCAATAAGCCTGTCTCTTCTTCTACCTCACGCGTCATGGCGTCAGAAGGGTCTTCCCCAAAATCAAGACCACCTCCGGGTAAGGTCCAATAACCTTCATTATTAGGAATATAAGAAGATAATCGGCACAGCAGTATCTTTTTTTCATAAGCAATTAAGCCGTAAGCCGCAACTCTTGTAACTTTTGGTTTTAAAGGCACGCTAAGAACTTGAGTTAGAACTCGCTTTGGTCGCTACTTTCGTTTCTGTTTTTGTTGCTTTTTTGCTTTCTACTTTTGCTTCTGTTTTAGCTTCTGCTTTGCTTTCTGTTTTGACTTCTGCCTTAACATCTGCTTTTGTATCGACTTTAGGTTCGGTAGCATCTGAGTCTGGAGCTTTTACTTTTGCAACTGGATTGTTACTCTTTGAATCATTCACATAAAAACCAGAGCCTTTAAACGCAATACCAACAGGCTGAACAACCCGAATGACAGGGTCACCCGTTTCAGGATGAATTTTATAAGCATCATCTTTAATGCTCTGCACAACTTCAAACGTTTCACCAGTTGCCATATTTTTATATACATAAGTGGGCATTTTTATCCTCCGAGTGCTTTAACCCCCAAGAGGGTAATACAACAAACCAGTTTACTACCTTGTTAAGCTAAAGCTGTGACGCAGATTGCACAAGCAGAAGCAAAGCTAACTATCCTTGGCGCAGGCGCATGGGGAACCATGCTTGCCTACCTGCTTAGTCAGAACAAACATAATGTCAAACTGTGGGCAAGAACCCAAGAACAAGCTAAGCTAATCAACACCCTAAGACAAAACCCAAAATACACAGAGGCCCTCGTGCTTCCCGCCAATTTAATAGCACACTCGAGCCTTGAGCTAGTAGCTGAGAGTGACACTGTTATTTGTGCCTTACCCTCTAAAGCACTAAGATCGGTATTAGCTAGTTTAGGACCTTGTAAAGCCATTATTTCTGCCACCAAAGGTCTTGAACCAGACAGCTTTAAGAGCGTAACTAATGTTATTGCAGAATATCAACCTAATGCCATTTTAGCAGCCCTTTCTGGCCCTAATTTAGCCAAAGAAATAGCAGCTGCAGCCACCCTTGCCTACAAAAATGGTAACTACCTAGCCCTAAATCAAGATAGCTTGCTTGAGGGCAAAGAGATCACGTAAAGCGTTAAAGACGTTGATATGTTGCTTACGTAAGGTGGAGATAAGCGCAGCAAAGCGGGCATAGGTTTTAGCACCCCGGCAGATGATAAATGACCTTACCAACCACTTCGCTGCGTGTTAGAGTTTTCCCTTTAGAGATTGTAAAATAGATTGTGTAAATGGTGAAATCTAGACAAGGAGAAAC
>CAZWJZ010000263.1:0-6564 GCA_964634665.1 uncultured bacterium
TCTCATAACTCATTTTCTCTCTTTTTTTACCCTTTTTCTACTAGCAGTCGAGGTCAATAGTAATTAACGAATGAAGCTGCTGTTTTAATTGCTGTTTTTCATAGTCAAGCTCACGTTTATCAGCAATGACAATAGCAGGGATAGTAGACATCTCTCGTGGCAAGGGTTTGTCATTGTAAAAAATGGGTCTGATAAAGCGACCAATAAATATGCCAAGCACATCTCGCTTGACTTTTATTTTGCCTACAGCAATCTCATGAAAGGCATAGCAGTGGGCAAGCATCTGAGCAGCGTTCATCTGTCCCCACTGTGGTTTTGAGTCTGTTCTAAGATGGTCAATACGGTTCAACAGTTCCTCATTTGCTGAGGAATGAAAAAGGTTATTCATTAAATGTTGCATCCTTTGCTTTTATAAAACCTTTATGTTCTGATTTATCCATCCAGATATCCCATGGTACTTGTCCAGCCTCGTCGTCATCTAAAGCTTGTCCGTGGAGTTTAAGAATAAGTTTGATTTGTCCGTGATGATAGCCCTCATGCCAAATCATGTGTTGTAACATCAAGATGGGATGGTCATAATGCAGCTTCATTGCGCTTCCCGAGTCTATTTTGTTGGCAACCGCGTCACGCACTGCTTTAGCGCTGTCTTTAAGCATTTCGATGAGTCGTTCAGGCTTGCGCTCTTGAAGCCATGACTTATCAGATAAGTCTTGAGCAAATTCAGGTGCATCTTCTTCCACAAAAACGAGGCGAACATAGTAGATGAGGATAAAGAGTTCATGAATGGAAGAGCCATATTCTGTGGCTTTGAGGTCAAAGCTTTCTACTGGAACAAGACAAAGTAAATTGATCAGGATAGTGTTGTTTCTATCCCATGAATCTAACAGCGGTTCTAAGAGGGATAACATAAGCTTCCTTTCAGCTTGGTTGTTGAGAACGCATGACTCATATGTTTGGAGATAATTCTTTTTAGCTGTTGTCTAGTTGCGTTGAAATCCACCACGTATTCCCCGAAGGGTCTTTAACTCCAGCACGACGATCAATGCCATCTTGTTGATTGGGTTCTTGAACAGAGCTGCCATCTGCACTAAGTGCTCGCTTATAACAGGCATCAACATCAGCCACATAAACATGGAGCCAGACAGGAAACGCAGGGGCTTCCGCACTCGCATCGGCAAGCATAATCACAGTGTCATCAATTTGAACCTCAACATGGCTAATTGAACCTTTTGATGTATCAAAGCGGCGTAACTGCTTGGCATCAAAAACGCTCATCACAAAATCAATAAGTCGCTGTGCTCCGTCTACCATAATGTAAGGCGAAACACTCGAGTATCCTTTGGGTTTAAATGACTTACTCATGTACTGTTCCCCAATCCGTTCCAACAAAGAACCAAAAAATAAGAACTGCCAAACCGAATCATTTAGCTAAAGTCTCACTGTTCTCACTATCAACTAAACCCTCCACCAGGCGGTGGCCATGCACCAAGAATGCGCCGTAAAGCAACCACTTCACCAAGGTGATAAGCGTTATGCCCTGTAAACCAGACCATTCTTGCACCAACTGTAAATTTTTTATCTAGGATCAAACGTTCTAACAATTCAGGGTCTCGAGCCATCGCTTTGCTTTGTTCTAAAGCTGCTAGGAATTCATCTTTTAGGCGAGGCCAATCGTCTTTAGTCACAGCGGGCCAGCTTTCCATAGGGTTGTCAACCTCGGGTTCCGAGCCTGTTGCAATCGTCTCAAAATCATGCCGCTGCCAAAAGAGCATATGCGCTACAAGTTCAGCAATCGAGTAGGGCCAATTCTTAAGCTTTGTCACGGCTTGCTCTGCGGATAAGTCTTCCAAAGCACGTGATGCTGGAATAAAAGAACTCCACGCTTCAATCATGCCTTCGATGAATTTGGGGGAAGCAGGGCTAATAACTTCATCTTTATGAGGTTTTGCGTCTTCACTCATTGCTTTCTCCTTGATTTGCCTGAATCTCACTGAGTCTAAAGCTCACCATTTGAGCTATCAGGTCAAAGGGTATGGGTTTTTTCAAAGGAAATTGCACCGAGCCTTTAGCAGCCTTATAGCCAATCAGTTCTTTTTCGAACGCTTCGATGGTTGAAGGAAAAGGATAAAATCCAATATGCTTTTTGAAAGCGGCAAACATGATTTGTTTATCCCTCTTGCCACCTTTGACCAAGCTAAAGGCAGGAATGTTGTAATTCATGGTTTCTTCAGCTTCGGGTGCTGCTTTTTGAATGGTTTCTCTAATAGCTTGAAGAATGGCTCGTACCTCTTGGGGTTGGGCAGTTATATATTCATCTATTTGATTTTGCTTCATGATTGGTAGCTATCCATCAGCCAGCTCCCAAATATAACCAGCGGGGTCTTTGAAGCTTGCTGTTCGTATGCCCCAAGGTCTGTCCATTGGGCCATTTAACAGGCTGATGCCTAGACTCTGAATGTGCTGGCAAATAGCATCTACGTTATCTACTCTAATGGTGATGACGAAGTGGCTACCTGCTTCAGGACTTGCAACCTTGGCAGGTTCAATAAGTTCTGGTGCAGCGCTGGTGATAAGTAAATTAATAAGCAGGTTCCCAAAATCAAAGACAGCTGAGTTTTCATCTTCGAAAACCAAGGTGCTTCCAAATACGGTTTGATAAAAAGCTTTCGTAGCAGGTAAATCGTTTGCGAATAGAGTAATTACATTGATTTTCTCTGCCCAAGTATTTGCTTTAGTCGTGTTTTCTTTTCTGTTCATAGTCTTCTTTTATTTGGTAAACCATTTCCAATGACCTGCTGCGACAACTTCAAGCTTTCCATAATGTTTTTCTTACCAGACCTCTGTTCGCCACAAGCTCCAGATGGTTTTTTCTTCCTGCTCGTCACTTAATATATGCCCCTCAGCCTTGAGTGCTAGCTTGATTTGACCTACATGGTAGCCTTCGTGCCAGAGCATGTGCTGAAGAAATAAAATGGGATGATCATAGCTGGCATGTTCACCTTTCATGGGTGAATTGGTTTCGATGTGCTTCTTTACAGCATTGTTTACTGCTTTAGCACTGTCATCTAAAGCTGTTGCGATTTTCTGTAGGTCGTACTCAGGCACTCTAGCGTCATCTTGTTCTTGAAAAAGCGAAGATAAGCCTTCGGAGAACTTTGGGGCAACTTGCTCGAGCCAGAAAAGCCGTGTCTGATGAATGTGCGAAAATTGTACTGCGATGGTTGCACTGCCTGAGAGTGCTTTAGCGTCCATCGTGCCTTGAGGTAAAGCTTTGAGCAGATTAAGAAGAATTATATTATTACGAGTGTAAGAGTCGAGCAGAGCTTCAAGTAAAGCGTTTGTCATGGTACATCTCCTTTGTTGAGAATAGCTGATTCTTTTAAGGTGCTTTTCACTTAACTTAGGGGCGACTCGAGATTTGCTGCACAGCCCAACTGTTACCAGCAGGGTCACTAAAATAAATAAAGCCGACATTATCTAAGGGGTTGGCTGTAGGGTTAGGGTTTTTCCCTAAAACTTTAACGTCACTGACATCAACACCACGCTCGAGTAATTCAGCTCGAGCTTTGTGAATATCATTAACGACGAGTTGTAAGCCTTTGATTGAACCTGCTGGCATTTTGGCAATGCCTGTACCTATGACTATTGAGCATCCTGATCCTGGAGGGGTGAGTTGAATGACCCTTGTTTGCTCATTTACGCTTGTGTCATGATCGCAGGTAAAGCCTACTTTTTCAGTGTAAAAGGCTTTTGCTTTATCTAAGTCTGAAACAGGTACAACTATGACTTCAAGTGTCCAGTTCATGTTTTTTCTCCTTAATTTGTACAGATATAAAGATAGTAGTTATAAAGCTAAACTGTTATTTCTTGCCACGCATTTAGGCTTTGCCTTGAAAAAGGGATAAAAGATAGCTACGTAATCCCTCATTGCGCAGTGCTAGACTTAACCACATGAATATGCCTAAGTAAGCTGAAAAAAGACTGTGGCTAACTAGGGGATTTCCGACGCGAAGATGACTGGCCATAGCGCCACCAAATAATGCAGTTAAAAGGATAGCCCCAAAAAAGCTTGTTCTTGGAATAACAAACAAAAGCGTAAAGCCCACCTCCATTAAACCGAGCACGAGTAGGTAAGTGGGTGACCAGCCAAGCTCTGTTAGGGAATTGACAGCTGCCTCTGCTCCAAGAAATTTAGGCAGTGCCGAAGCGGCAACCATAAAGAGCGCAAGGAATCCAGTCATGATCCAGCCAGCTAGTGTCATAAAAATACTCCATTCTGAGTGATTTGTTTCAGCTTTTACGCTGCATAACAGAATACCTTAAATATTAAGTGTTGACAAGACGGAAATAGATTATAGTCGGACTAGCTAGAATTCTCTCACGATGGTGATTAGGCTGGTCTCGAGCTAGTCACTTCATGCTGATTAATAGCTACTTGCTGAATCAGCGAACTCAGTTCATCCTCCATTCCCTCACCGCGAAAAGCAAGGAATGCTTGCCCTGAATTCCACTCTTCGTAGACATTGACACGGTCAAGCTCAAGTGGGTCTGCTGCTACAACAAAATCATGGCAACCGTCTGTTTCTCTTGCTTGTTTTATCGCACCTAGACAAGACTTAAGAAAGGCATCTCGTGTTCCAGAGTGCACATAAAGTTTTCCTGAAACAATAATCATAGATTACTCTGATAGTGAAGAAACACTGCTCCACTTTTAAAGGTTCGACTCTCAAGTAAGCGAAGCTTTAAGTTCTGCTCGAGTCCTTCAAATAAAGGCGCGCCTCCATTAATCACTACAGGGTCAACGAGTAACTGGAATTCATCAATCAAGTTGTGCTTGCTGAGTTGCTGGACAATGCTAGCGCTACCTAGCACCGTCATACCGCCACCAGAGCCGTTTTTTAGTGCCTTCACCTCGCTGACAAGGTCGTGTTGAGCAAATCTCGAGTTTTCCCAATTGACATCTTTTAAGTTTTGAGAGAAGACAATTTTTTCTGCTTGACGCATTCTCTTAGCAATTTCAGGAAAAGATTCAAAAGCTGCAGGCGTATTCCAAAAACTTTCAAACGCTTGATAGGTTTTACGTCCGAGCAATAACGAATGCCCATCTGAGCGCAAGTTTTCTAAAGAAAGTGCTAAACCCTCCTCATCGTGATGATGCCAATTGAGGCTGTTGTCGGCGTCTTTGTAGTAACCGTTAAGCGATAGGATGATAAAGGCGGTTAGTTTTCGCATACCTTATTTAGCTTTCAATTTTGGGTTCGTAACGCTTGCAAAATTCCGACAAGACAGGAATGAGTGCCTTGGCACTCACCATGTGGTCTTGACCTTCTAACTGCTTAAACTCTGCGTTGGGTACAGCATCAGTTAGTTGCTTCGCAACGCTGTGGATGCTCGCAGGGCTTTTTTCACCCACCACAATGCTTAGAGGAACATTGATACTTGCAGCGCGCCCTACCGGTGGTAAGTCATTGGTGAGCGCAATATCATAGGCGAGGGTTGGTGCAAGTGCCGCCATGGTCTTCCAACCCGGCATGAGTGGCAGCAACCACACAAAAAAACGGGGCATCCCAATACCTTGTAAAAAGGTCTGCATCGCTGCTCGGTTTTTGCCTTCAGCTAGTAGATGCTGTACTTTCTGACTAAGTCGAGCGTAACTTGCTTTTTCTACTTCGTCATGGACATACGACGGATCATACATAACCACATTGACAATTTTTTCAGGAATGCGCAACGCAGCCTCTAGTGCAAGCACTGCTCCTGAGGAGTGCCCGTAGAGATGCGCGTTGCCACCTGCAGCATCGATTAAGGCTTCGATGTCTTCGACTTCACGCGCTATAGAAAAAGGTAATGTGTCACCACTGTCACCGCGTCCCCGTCGATCGTAATTGTAGACAGTAAATTCTTTAGCAAATGCCTTGGCGTCATCCCTGACGGGTCCAAAGTTGCGGAAACAGCTCGCACCCGTAATGTAAATAAGCGCTGGGCCGCTACCGTAAACGTCATACGCGAGTGTTGTACCGTCCTTAGACTGAGTTGTTTTCATAAAGGGTCTTTTCCTTAAGGTATTAAGCTTTTTAGAAGCGTGGAGTCAAAGGCGTCTTTACTCTCACGGATGTCAGTGCCAAGCCTGGTCCAGATGAAGTCTTTGTAAAAGCCGATAAGCGATAGGTTGATAAAGACAGGTAGTTTGTGCATAATTAGACACTATAATACCTTAAATATTAATTGCTTTCAATCATCTGCTTCAATTAGCCTAAACTCCCCTGGCATTGGCTGAAATCTTGACTATCCCATCTATGCACCAATACGCACAATTAATGAAGTCTATGTGTGCAAATTTCTACTGTTAGCTTAAGATTTCCTCTTATAGAACTCGTTGAGACTTTTAGACATTAAGCTTGTGCCTAAGATTAATCATGGCAAAGGCAATAAAATGAGCACCTAAGAAGTAAGTATCTTTACGTTCAAAGCGGATGAGGAGGGTTCTGAACTTATCAATCCAAGCAAACGAACGCTCAGCAACAAAGCGATGTTTGTACACATCTTTGTTGAATAAGCGCTTAC
>CAZWJZ010000264.1:0-6561 GCA_964634665.1 uncultured bacterium
TCTTATGACACGATTAAATCAGTTTAGTATAATTGAGCCAAATCCATACGGGTTTAGTAAAAATAATCGAGTCAAGACCAAAATAAGCTTGTCCGAAATAATCTGACAACTAGTGTCAGAAAGCTATCCATGACAGTGCATTTTAATACTTGTAGCCTAATAGGCAAAGGAGATGCACTTATTAACATAGCTCAGTGTCAAACTTATTAGTTTGAGCTTAGGGGCTCAGAAAGCTATAGATGGACCCAATTGCTGCCCAAGCAATTGGGTCCATCTATGAAGTTAAGCGTTGTAGATATTGAGTCACTCAATCATTGGGATGCCTATAGCAACGTCAAGAAAGATATGTTTCTAGCAACGGATACCAAACTAGTACCTTGGACAGTAGTTCGCTTTGATGATAAAAAACGTGCTCGCCTGAACTGCATGCGTTATGCTTTAAAAAAGCTACCTTATCCTGATAAGAACCAAGCCATACTAAGCGAGTTGGACCCTAAAATTATTGGTCCTAAAGAAGACATGTATGAAGGAGATGACTGGTAAGTTTAAAACCGCATTTACCACTCAATAGTGACAGGGCTAAGCTTATCTTTTTGGTGTGAGTTATTACTAAAAATATGAATATTTTGTAGAAGTACTCTGATGAAAATGCTTTTAGGGTTAGTGAGTTACCCCAATAGTTCTATAAACTACTTTCATTATTATTTGCGTTTAGCTTGAGCAAGCAATCACTCCAGGAAATCACAAAGGTTTTGACTCAAAAGACAGGCATAATTCGAGCTATCAGGTTGTAAGTAAGAGTTATTAAAAGAAGACTTTGGTAAAAGCTCAATTCACTCAACACGCTAACCCTCGTAAAGAACATTAAAAAAAACTTCATACATGAGTTTAGATAATAAGAATTCGGCCGACAACCTAATTTGTGCTGTCGCTCAAAGCTAAGCAGTATATTTTGCTTAAGATTAAGTTCTTGTTTGACTTTAAGTTTAACATCCAAGTGTCCTATCGGCCTATTGTTCAAACTCAAGCTAGCAGACTACGCGGAAGTATGATTAAATTGGTTTAATTGCTAAGCGGCTAGCGTTTTTACTTCGACAGTAATTGTAGGAAAATAACTGGCAATATTGTCAGAGCAAGCTGGATGTTTCTTGTTACAAGTTGGACTTAGATTACTACATGCAAGCTCTCGATGCGTCATAGGTTGACTTTGGATGGTAATGAAGCCGTTACACGAGTGGAACATAAGCTCAATGAAGTTATAGCTATTACTCTATTTCGCCTTCTTCACCCATGGGTGAATGGGCAGATATGTGGAGTGCCAGAGGACAGAAAAATTTGTGGGGGGCTGTACCTTTGGTTCAGGAAATGCAAGCAGAAGGTGGCGCAGTGGGTGCGGTGCCTAGCGCTTTCCATACAAGAGCTTTAACAACTACCTTCACAGCCAGTCAGGATTTATTTCTCATGATGCCTAATATTTCTAGGATTGCAGGCAAATTAACCCCTACAGTTTTTCATAGTGCAGCCGGAAGCGTAGCCGCACAAGCTCTTTCGATTTTTGGTGATCATAGTGACGTTATGGCAGTACGAAGTACAGGTTTTGCAATGCTCTTTTCAAATTCCGTACAAGAAGCGCATGATTTTGCGCTTTTGGCCCAAGCAACCATCTGAAAGGCTCGAGTACCTTTTTTGCATATTATGGATTGTTTTCGCAGCACCCATGAGGTCTCAAAGATTGAGCTTTTGTCAGACGATGTTTTGCAGTCTCGGATAGATGATGAAGATGTTTGTGCTTATCGTGTCAGAGCCTTATCGCCAGCGCATCCTGTCATTAGTAGTACAGCCCAGAATCCTGATGTTTTTTCAAGCTCGAGAGAGAGTAAATTTTTATTACTTAGCTGTGCCCAATTTTTTGCAAGCTAACTTTGATGCGTTTGCAGCGTTAACAGGACGGCAATACAAACTTTTGATTATGTGGGTGCAGAAGATGTTGAGCGCGTTTTTAATATGATGGGTTCTGCTGTTGTAGCCGCTTAAGAATTTGTTACTTATTTAGCTGAGCGAGGCGAAATAGCTGGCCCTGTGGAAGTAAGGCTTTACAGACCTTTTTCTGCTAAGCACTTGCGTGAAGCGCTAGCCACTACCGTTAAGCGCATCGCTGTTTTAGATCGCAGAAAAGAGCTAACAAGGGCAAGTGAGCCCCATTATCAAGATGTTTTAACAGCGTTAGATGAAAGGTTTAATAAAAGCACATCTTCTGTTGCCTTATTTCCTAAAGTGTTGTGGGGCATAATGGTTTATCTTCAAAAGAATGTACACCTACTATGCTTAAGTGTGTCTTTGAAAATATTTCGCAAGAAGAACCAAAACATCCTTTAACGACTGGTATTAATGATGATCTTACAAATACCAGTTTAGGCTTTAGACCTAATTTTGATATTGAACTTGATGGGATTAAACGCGCTATCTTTTAGGGTTTAAGCTCTGAAGAAACAGTAGGAGCTAATAAAAACAGCATAAAGATTATGGGTGAAGAAACGAATTTCTACGTTCAAGGTTAGTTTGTTTATGACTCTAAAAAGGCTGGCGCTCGTACTATTTCACACATGTAGTTTGGTTCAATGCTCATCCAGAGTGCTTACTTAATAAGCCAAGCTGATTTTATTGCTGTGCATCAATTTGGATTTTTAGAGCGCTATGTTGTTTTAAAAGAAGCTAAGATAGGCGCAATTTTAGGTTTATACAATTAAAAAAAAGTAAGTTGGTATTTGAGTATTTGTTTCGTTTGACAAGTAAAAAAGGTGTATACTTTAGCTATAACCTATACTTATTAATCAGCCCTCACTTGAGAAATATCAAAGATAGTGTGCACAATAATCAGATATTCTTAGATAGTTTAGAAAGGAGTTCTCATGACCCAGTTAGAGTATGTCGTTAGTCAATTCATTAAAGAGCATCCAAGGTGTACCCAGGCGGATATTTTGGCTAGTTTTGCAAAGCCACCTGATGAAGGAATCCTTGATAATGTTTTAGAAGCCCTTCAGTTTCAACATCAAATTAAAGTTCTGCCTATTCAACCTCAAACAGCTCAAGAACCCCTTATGACTTATTACTATCCTAGCGAATCTTTACTTAAAGTAGAACTTTGGCTTGAGGCTTAACCATGTGCTATCAACATATTCTGATTGCTTCTGGGGGTGCAGAGCACTCTCGTAAAGCAGAAAAACGAGCTGTTGACTTAGCTAAACTGTGTAAAGCCAACTTAACCTTGGTTTCTGTTGCCCGAGCTTCTATTCCTGTTAGTAGCTATGGTGTTGGTCTTGATGTGGGTATGCCCGTTATGCCTAGTAACTCATTTGAAGAACAAAAAGCTAAGCAGGAATACATTTTAAAAGAATCGGTGAAAAGATTGAAACAACATGGCTATAATCCTGAAACGCTTCTTTTGAGTGGTAATGCAGGTGAACAAATTGTTGAGGCAGCCAAAGACAAAGCCTGTGATCTTATCGTTGTTGGAAGCCGTCAATTATCACTTATAGGTACTATTACGCAAGGCAGTGTCAGTGATTATGTTATGAGGCACGCCCCTTGTGATGTTTTAATTGCTCTTTAAAAGCTATAGCAATGAACAGAATAAGCCTAGAAGAGCGTCAAAAAGACACAGAATCTAAGTTAAGCTGCCTCAAACATACTCCCATAGTGTTACTAAAACTCAAAATATAAGTGTAAAGAAGCTACACCACTTGCAACACAATTAGTGTCAGATTTTTCTGGACAAGCAAACCACCAAAGCTTAGTTAAACTAGACTTATGAAGCTGATAATCAGTCATATTTCACCCGATTTTGATGCTCTGGCAAGTATGGCATTAGCACAACTTCTACACCCTGACGGAAAACTGGTCCTTTTGGGTGGATTTGGTTCACAACTTGAGGCTTTTATAGCTCTCTATAGAGACGAACTCGAGCTGCTTAATGCTGATGAACTTGATTTAGATAAGGTCGAAGAGCTTATTGTTGTAGATACATCTGACCCAGCTCGTATTTCTGCTTTTGCGTCACTTTTAGAGCGGGTTCCTGTAACAGTTTATGATCATCATCCCAAACCACGTAACACAATCCCAGCTGTTCATGGTATTCAACGTGATTTTGGTTCCACGGTAACGATTCTAACCTTGTTGTTAAAAACGAGAGGGATTAATATTCCGGCATCATTGGCTAGCCTAGCTTTGCTAGGCATTCATGATGATACAGGAAATTTAAGGTATGAATTGACGCAACCAGAAGATCATGAGGCAGCAGCACATTTGCTTCGAGAGGGTGCAAGTTTAAGTCTGGTTCAACAGTTTATTAATGAACATTACAGTAAAACGCATAGAGATCTGTTTGCTGAACTGCTTCAAAGCTCAATAGTTCATAATCTTGCAAACCATGAAGTGCTTATAGGGCAGATCAAAATGGATAGTTATATTTATGGTTTAGCTCCGCTTTGTAATCAGTTGCTTACATTTTTTAATGCAGATGCAGCTTTTTTAATTGCTTGCATAGAGAACCAAATATCGATAATAGGTCGCTCAGCAGGCTTGTTTGATGTTGGAGCTGTTCTTGCCAAAGCCTTTAACGGTGGTGGCCACGAAGGGGCTGGCTTTGCAAAAACCAGTCTAGAAATGAATTCCATTGTTGAAAAACTGATAGAAACTCTTCCTAATTACATAAACGCTTCAGTACTGGCAAAAGATATTATGACTTCACCCGTAAATACTTTGCTAGAAAGTGATTCGCTTAGCAAAGGTCAAAGCCTGCTCATGCGCTTTGGGCACAATGGTGCACCTGTTCTTAACAAAGAGGGCAAGCTTATAGGTATTATCTCAAGACGAGATTTAGATAAGGCAGTACAACACCAAATGGGTCATGCGCCTATCAAGGCTTTCATGACAAAAAAGCTAGTTACGGCAACTGAAGACAGCTCGGTAAATAAGCTTGAAGCTTTGATCGAAGAACACAATATTGGGCGTATTCCTATAGTTAAAAACAATAACAAAGACCTAATTATTGGCATAGTTAGCCGAACTGACCTCATTAAGGCAAGACATCAGAATGCTTATAAGCTATCAAATTCAAAGCAAATACAAGCACAAGCTTTGCTTTCACGATTGCCTTACGCCGTAACTGCAGTTATTGAAACTGCTAAAAACCTTATGACCTCTGGCAAGCTTTACCTTGTAGGAGGTACCGTTCGTGATCTTGCTTTGGCTGTCACTATGCAAGATCTTGAGCTTAGTGTGGAAGGCATTAAAGCTGAGACTTTAGGTGAACAGCTACAGAATGAACTTGGTGGGAAGTTAACTAGTTTTTATGCTTTTGATACGTGCAAACTGCAACTGTTAAGTGGCTTGCGTATAGCCATTGCCTCTACATGTGATGAAACCTATTTAGAGCCAAATACACTACCCGTTAGTAGACCCAGTAGTTTACGTAAGGATATGGAGCGGCGTGATTTTAGCGTTAATGCCTTAGCCATTAGGGTTTATCCTGAAGCAGAACAGTTAATTGACTTTCATAATGGACTTAAGGATATAAGCACAAAAACGCTTCGTATTTTGCACCCTCTTGCTTTCATTGAAGACCCCACGCGCATTCTACGCGGAGCTAAATTAGCTGGCAGGCTCAAGCTAAGGTTTGATCAATCAAGTTTAGAACAACTTGAAATAGCACTTAAGCATGAGGCAATAAAAACCACGAGCGTAACGCGACTTAAAGCTGAACTCGAGTTAATCTTAAAAGAAGTCAGAGTGGCACCAATTCTTCGTTATCTTGACAGCATTGGTGCACTCAAAGCTATTTTTGGATTTAACTTTGGGCAGGCATTAATTGAACGCTTAGATGAATTAAAAACCCAAGGCAAAATACCTATTGAAAGCTATCTGCTAGCTTTGCTACTTACTGTCTCTAAAGGCAATCAACGGCAAATTCTTACGAAATTTCATTGGCAAAAGTGCTATCTTAATGCTTTAAGTCGTTTGACCAATATTCGTCATAAAAACAATTTTACAAGAGAACAGTTTAAGCTCTTAACAGATCCTGAGATTACTCTTGTTTGCGCTTTTAGTAGAGAATTAGCTACGCAAGTCTACGAATATCAAACTTCAAACCTTAGGGTCGTACAAGGTCGAGATTTGCTTGCACTTGGCTTGGTGTCTGGTCCTAAGATAGGCAAGATTCTAAAACAACTCGCTCAAGCCCGCCAGAATGAGCAAGTAACCAGTTTTGAGGAAGAACTCGAGCTTGCAAAGGCACTTATCAGTCTAAACTAATAACAAAACTTGCTATTAAAGCTACTGGTAAGCAGGTGCCTCTAAAAACTTAATCGAAGCCTAGCCTTGTGTGTTTGATAGTGTTTAAAATCCCTAGTAATCAAGATTGCTAGGGGAAATGGCTGATAAAATTGTGGATTGATGAGAAGGTCCAAAGACCTAATGACTACCGCGCCTTAATGCCTTAGTGCTCCATTCATAAGCGTTAGCTTTGGGTGGTGGTGAATAGGCATATCAATCTATGGATTGATT
>CAZWJZ010000265.1:0-6528 GCA_964634665.1 uncultured bacterium
GTCTTTGACCATAACGTCTGGCTGCCTGCTCCGTAAGAGGGGCGGTAGTTACGCTTAAGTTAAGCTTAGCCTTTACAATAGAGCTATGAAACGATTTGTTTTATTACTTAGCCTATGTACGTTATCTTTTGTCATGGCTGGCGAATTACAAAGTTTACATCGTGTTTTAGCCGAGCCTTCTGCTCCAGCTAAAAACAATAAGTCTTTAGACTTAAACATTCCTGGAGTTCAAACCCTTCCTGGTTTTAATTTACCAAGCCCTAAAGTTGACCATAATATTAGTGAAATAGGACTCGAGCGTACAAGGTGTTTAACGAATTGTCCTGCTTATACGTTTATTGTTCAGGCGGATGGTTCGTTTCGTTATGTGGGTGAGTTTGGGGTTGAGCGTTTGGGTGATTTTACAGGTCGAATTGAGCAGGGGCGCTTAAATCAGGTGTTAGCGTTTATTGCTGAGACTGACTTTTTTGCTTTTGATGATAGCTATAGTGCTTCTTTTTTGGATGGTCCTACTAGCTATACTTTGGTTACGCAAAACGCTGACACTAAAGTTATTCAAAATTATGCCAATACTGGCCCTGCGACTTTATGGGCTATTGAGCAGCTTATTGATAGTTTATTGTTGAGCGCTAATTGGGATTAAACGGCTACTGCTTCTAAAGAGTGTATGTGTTTTACGCTGCTTTTTACGGCGTCTTTGCCGCCTGCTACTTCTAAGCAAATGCTTCCTTTAAAATCATTTAGGTAGTCAGCGTAGCTTTTGTAATTAATTGTGCCATCATGAGTGGCTTTGTGTTGATCATCTTGACCATTGTTGTTGCATAAGTGCAAGTGAATTACTCTTTGGCCTAGCGTGTCACAGTAACTTTGAATCATGTCTTGCTCGAAGGTTTGCTTAGCATGCCAAGGTCGATTTCCTTCTATTAAAGCATGGCCAAAATCAAGGCAGTTATGCATTTTGTAGTTATCTGTCAGATCTCTTAAAATGGTGGGTTCTTTAATCAGACCATCAATGTAAAGACCAAGGTTTTCTAGGGCTATGGGTACGTCTGAGCCTTGTAGCTGGCTTAAAGAATCATAAAGAGCATCTAGCGCGTGCTGTTTGGGTACAGGTTGATAAATAAACATTTGACCTGTGTGCAGCACACCGCAGCTTGCATTTATGGCGTGTGCATACTCGAGTGCGCAAAGGGTTTGTTCAATGGTTGCTTTTCGAACAGCTTTTATGAGGGATGCTATGTTTAAGTCAATGAAGGGTAAATGCAGGGTTACGCTTATGCCTGTGCTGGCTTGTAGTTCGTTAACACGTTGGGATGTTTGTGAATTGGGTAGAAAATCGCAGTAGTCGTAGGTTAGTTCAATAAAGTCTAGCCCTAAGCTTTCAGCAAAACGAAAAGCCTCGTCAATATCATAAATGCCGGCTGTGGCTGAACTGTAACCTAGTTTCATTGTTGTCCTCTTTTGCACAGGTAAGTTTATATCTAGCTTTTGACTTGCGCTGTGACAATAGCGCAAGCACAAGTTATTATAGCAAAATAGTAAACCATTAACCATGAAAATTTTATTACATGGAGCTTTAAGCTGGCTTGCCAGAGAAAAACGAGCTTCAAAATAAGCCCAAGTAAGCTATTTGATTATGAGTGCTGAGTAACTAGAGTGTCCTTAAGAGCCTTCAGATTTTAGTTTAAATTAGCTTAAGAGATTTTGTTCAATCCAGTTTTTGACACCATTCTTTTCAGGTGACTCAATATGAATATCGGCAGCTTTTAGAACTTCGGCGTGTGCTTCTGGGCCTACCGCTACAGCATAGCCTGCCCACTCGAGCATGCTTTGGTCATTGGGTCCATCTCCAAATGCAATGGTGTCTTTAGCGCTATAGCCAAGCTGTTCAGCGAGTAAGGCTAGGGCGCTTCCTTTATCTGAGTTTTCACTGCTAACCTCTATGTAGTTGTTATTCCATGCGTAGGTGATTAACTTTGGGAAGGCCTTAGTGACTTGTGAGCGAATGCGTTCACTTTGCTCTTCACTACTTAAAACAATTTTTTCCGCTTTTAAATCTAGTTCACCGTGAAAAACTTCTACACTTCTACTTTGCGTGTGCGCCCAACTCCAACGCTCATCTTTTGGGTTTCTTACGTAAAGCGTGTCTTGCGCTATGCAGGCATATTCAACTTGAGGGTCATACAAGTAGGGGTCAAGTACTGCGTGCATGGTTTTTACTTCAAGGTGTACTTCTCTAATGAGTTCTGCATTTTTGCCGTAAACATTTGCACCATGGTTACAACTGTAAAACTCTCTTAACTCGAGTTGTTTTAGAAAGTCGTGGGTAGCTGAGGGTGGGCGGCCTGTTAAAACGGTTATATGATGGCCTGCGTGTTTGGCAGCAAAGAGGCTTTCTTTGATTGATTCGGGTAGGGTGTAATCTTTAGTAATAATGGTGTTATCTAAGTCAAAAGCAAGTAGCATAGCTTTAGCTTATCGTTTTTGCTTAGCAGTTTATTAGGGTTTATCTAACGATTAGCTGTTCTGCGGATAATCTAGGAAAACTGACAAGCTATGATTTAACGAACCAAGCCTGTCAAGGATGAATGTGCAAAATGCGAAGTCAGCCGAGCAGAGCGAGTGGAAGTAGCAGGCGAAGCGTACGAACAAGCCAAGCCAACATAGTTTAGTCAAAGCTTTAAAAAAGTATGGCTTCCCAATCAAGGTCATCTAGCGGATGAAACACATCTACATATTCAAGTAGTACACCTGCAGATTGGTTTTTGAACATGCCGCACTCTACGTGTTTACCTTTTCGTTTTAAGGCTTCAACAAGCTCCACATAGTCACCATCCCCACTAACAATAATCGCAGTGTCGTAGGCATCTTCGAAAGCTAAAGATAGAGACTCAACGGCAATGGCAACATCGATGCCTTTTTCTACCAGTGAACCGTCTTGTCTGCGATGAAGTCGACCTAAGCGTACTGTCACGTATGGAATACGACGTAAAGATTCAAAAAAGCGGGTTTGGCCCTCTCTTAAGTCATTTTCGTAATCATCGGTTAGCGTTGCATTGTAATAATAGGTGCGTTGCAATTTGCGTTTGTTAAGAAGTTGTTTAACAAGCATTTGGAGATTCACTCGAGTGTTTGATAGGTTGTCGCGCATTCCGTTATATAAATTACTACCATCAATAAATATAGCCACACGTTCAGACAAAATATACTCCTAGAAATAAAATATATGTAGTTAAATAAGTAATACTCTCATAGTCTAACGCTATTTGTTATCAACTTGGAAGAGGCTTGTTTGCATTTGTTAATAAATGTTAAACAGTTTGCAAAGGCTTTATGAAGAGCGTTCCTTTTGTTTATTTGGCTTTTTAGTTTGTAGTCTGTGCCTCTAACTAGGCGTGCCTGCTATACTTTAGTGTTATGAGTCAACCTATTACTAAAGTCGAGTCGTTTGATTTGGATCATACTAAAGTTCGTGCGCCTTATGTTCGTTTGGCAGGCAAGTATCAGGGCAATCTTGGTGATGAAATTCGTAAGTATGATTTGCGTTTGGTGCAGCCTAATCAGGCTGAGATTCCCACAGCAGCACTTCATACGATTGAACATTTGTTTGCAGGTTATTTGCGCGATGCGCTGAGTACTAAAATTATTGATGCTAGTCCTATGGGCTGTCGTACTGGCTTTTATTTAACCGTTATGGGTGTTCCTGAAGATGCTGAAGTTAAGGCTGCTTTAGAGCATGCTTTAAAGGGTGTCTTGAATCATGAGGGTAAAATTCCGGGTTGTAGCGTTTTAGAGTGTGGTAATTATCGTGATCATTCTATTGAGGGTGCAAAAGCTTGGGCTGCGAGCATTTTAGAGCATGAGATTATTATTCAGGAGACTATTCCTATTCAAAGGTAGCTGAGGTCTCAAACAAGCTGTTGAGGTTTTTTAAGCCTAGGTTCTTGCAGTAAAATGAGAACCTAGGCTTTTTTGATGAATGATTATGAGAGGAATAACTTTTCTAACTGTTTTTTCTTCTCATATATAGTCGATACTCTTATCATTTACACATGCTTAGCTCATCATAATTTAATTTTAGACTCAATTCTCTCATAAATCTCCGACTATACTTTTTTCATGGATAGAAAACCACAAGTCCTCATTGTAGAAGATGAAAAGGAAATTGCAAAGTTCATAGATTTAGAACTGCAAGCAGAACAATACGACACTATTGTCAC
The DNA here is from genome assembly GCA_964634665.1 of uncultured bacterium. Classification (GTDB taxonomy): domain Bacteria; phylum Deinococcota; class Deinococci; order Deinococcales; family Trueperaceae; genus JAHEBB01. The sequence goes on from CAZWJZ010000265.1 coordinate 4,221, forward strand.
CTACGACGGTGTAACGGGTCTCTCAAAATTCCGCGAACTCAACCCCGACCTTGTTGTCCTGGACCTCATGCTACCCGTACTTGACGGCCTCGAAGTAGCAAGACGCATACGTAAAACCAGCAACACACCCATCATCATATTAACCGCTAAAGACAATATCGAAGATAAAGTCTTAGGCTTAGATTCAGGTGCAGATGACTACCTTGTTAAACCCTTCTCGATAGAAGAACTCTTAGCAAGAGTCCGTGCTCACTTACGCCGCGTCAACCCAGCTGTAACAGGTGAAGTACGCGTAGCAGACCTCGTCATGAACCTAGACGGACGCGAAATTTTTAGAGACGGACGCCGCATAGAACTAAGCGCCAAAGAATTCGAACTTCTAGAACTCTTCGCACGAAACCCCGGCAAAGTCTTCAACCGCTTCGAAATCGAAGAAAAAGTCTGGCCCGAATATACGGGTGGCAGCAACGTCGTTGATGTATACGTAGGTTACCTAAGACGCAAACTCGAGCGTGACGGTGAGCGCAGACTTATTCATACGGTACGTGGTGTGGGTTACGTCTTACGTGAAGAGTAAGCAGTTCATAGAAGCATCATCTAAAGTTGTTAGCATAGTGTCAAGACGAGAACAGAGCGCATCTATGCCGCTTGCTGTAGTTACTAAAATCGTCTAGAAATACAAACGAATATGTCATTAAGAGTTCGACTTACGCTTTTTTACACCCTTTTCCTAGCTATTGTCTTAGGCCTAGTAGCTACAGCTGTTTATGCTTTCACGCAACGCTCTTTAACACTCTCTCTCGAAGAAAACACCAAAGAAATATTCGAACGCATTAACGCACTCGAGTATGCCGAAGAGGGCGTAAAAACACTTCCGCAAAATGCTTATTTTTTAATTCGTCCTTTTGCGACCAAACCCTTGTCTTGGGAAGATTTAAAGCAGGGCTTAACTATTCAACCTGATGAGCCTCCCATAGCCAAGCTACCTGCCTCTAATGCTTCACTTTCCTTTTTAGATCAGCAGGGTATTAGTTTTAGATCAGCAGGCTCTTATGTTCATCAGAATCCCAGTCGTGATGACTTATTTAATTACTTATCAGATGATGAAGTAAAAGCCTTATTTGATACGCAACAAAGCTTTGCCCGCTTTCGTGTTGAAGGTAATGACCTCATTGCCTACACCAAACGAGGTACTTTTGAGATTGATAGCATTAGAGAAGAGCCCTCACGCGCACCCGCTCTCTTTATGGTTGCACTGCCCTTTCCTTCTTCAACCTTAAGTGGCTTAAGAAGCCTGCTCCTAAGAACAACTCTGATTGCCTTTGGTGTCTTTGCACTTGGCGTCTGGCTGCTATCATCAAGAGTGCTGTTACCCGTGAAACGCGTTACTCGAGCGGCTACTTTGGTTTCAGGTCGAGATTTATCGCAACGCGTTCCTATTCCTAAAAGTAAAGACGAAATGCATGACTTGGCTGAATCGCTTAACCACATGCTTGACCGTTTACAAGAATCATTTGATACCCAAAGACGCTTTACAGCAGATGCTAGCCATGAGTTACGCACCCCTGTTACCGCTATTGTTGGGCACGCAAATTATCTACTTAGACGCACCCAACCAAGTGAAGAACAAAAAGACTCACTCACCGTTATTCGCCGTGAAGCAGAACGCATGGCAAAACTTGTTAATGACCTTCTAGAGTTAGCAAGGGCAGATGCCGGTTTTTCTATTAGCCGTGAACCCATGAATCTGGTGGATGTTGCAGAAGCTGTACATATGGAAATAGCCCCCGTTGCAGGTCACGCAGAAATAGTTGTGTCAACAGCTGAACCTTTAGCAGAAGTCTCGGGTGACGCTTCAAGACTCAAACAAGTTGTGCTTAACTTAGTTCAAAATGCCCTCAATGCAGGCGCAACCCATATAACGATGTCAATACAAAATGAACGCAAACAAGTAAGACTAGAAATTCTGGATAACGGGCCCGGCATTCCTAAAGAATCAATCCCGCATTTATTTGATCGTTTTTACCGCGTAGATGGTGCTCGCTCAACCCGAGGAAACGGCAGTGGGCTTGGACTAGCCATTGTAAAATGGATAGTCAATCAACATGAAGGAACGGTAACCGTTGAATCTCGCATTGGCGAAGGAACCGTCTTCACAGTTTTACTACCGTCACTCAACCCAAAAGCTACTGAAGTAAATATTTTGCAAACCTTTGCAGGAGTAAGACCCTCAAGCAAAACCAGTTCCGCCAGCTAAGTACATCCCAGTTAAGTCTTAGATAGTAATAGCTGCAAGAGATTTGAGTGC
>CAZWJZ010000266.1:0-6527 GCA_964634665.1 uncultured bacterium
CGCTTAGAAGGCGGTTGCTCTATCCGGCTGAGCTACTGGTGCGAGAAGTTTTTCAAAAACCAAGAGTTAAACTATCAGCATTGAACTGATACCTAGCAGAGGTTTTTTGGAGCGGGAGACGAGATTCGAACCCGCGACATTCACCTTGGAAGGGTGACGCTCTACCAGCTGAGCTACTCCCGCAAAAAAGACTTAAACCCTAGTACTTGAGAGAAGCAATAGAACTCAGCATCTTTTCAATTTGAAGCCAAGGGTTTTACCAAAGCAAAACCCTTAACGTTCATGTGGTCGGGGCGGAGGGATTCGAACTCTCGACCCCTTGGTCCCAAACCAAGTGCGCTAACCAGACTGCGCTACGCCCCGAAACTACTTAAAAGCATGAAAGCTTTCTTAAGCAGCGCCCCAAAGTATACAGAATGTTTTGCATTTCGGCAAGCCCACAAGGACATTTTTCATAAAAACCCCTTAAAGAGCCTAAATCAAGAAACTCGAGTGGGTTAAGTTTCTCACTGAGTTTTTTGGTGAAATTTTTATTTTTGTTGTCTAGCACGTTGTTTTTGGCTTTTTCTGCGTGTACAAAAGCTATCTGGGGTCACGAAATGACACAGCTGCTTCATGATAGACTTTTGTCTGGATGAATAATTTTTATAGTTCCCTTTTTTATGGAGGTTTTTATGTACCGTGGTCGTGAAGGACAATGGGCCTTTTTTTTACATAGGTTGTCTGGTATTGCTATTGCGCTTTACCTGATGATTCATGTTGTCAATATAAGTTTATCTATGTTTGGTCCTAAAGTTGCAAATCAGGCAATGGCGATTTTTCACATTCCTATTTTTCGGGTAGGTCTCATTTTGGTTATGGCGGGTGTTGTTTACCATGCGCTAAATGGCTTAAGAATAATAATTATGGACTTTACAGGTTGGGGTGTTAAATACCAAACTGAATTGTGGTATGGCGTTTTAGCTTTAACTACACTTATTGGCGTGCCTGTCTTAGTTAAGGTTGTTCCTGAAATAGTTAGGAGCTTGTAATGGCAGTTGCAAAACCTAAAACCCTAAGAGAAGCGAGAAGTACTTACCAAGCTAACTCTGAATTGGCTTGGTGGGTGTTTATGCGCCTTTCAGGTTTGGCGCTTATTTTTCTTACTTTTGGTCATTTGTTTATGACTAATATTCGAGTTGATGCTGGGACGATTGATTATAGTTTTGTGGCAAAACGCTTACAGAACCCTGTGATTCGTGTCTATGACACATTCTTATTAGGGTTGGCGCTTTTGCATGGTGCTAATGGACTTAGATATAGCGTAGAGGACTACATTGCGAATCGGTCTAGGCGTTTTATGGTAAAGATGATTATGTACGGTATTTTTATTGTTGTTTTTGTTTTCGGCATCATGGCTTTGTGGGCAGCAGACTTCAGCCAGTTTGACGCTATACCGACAGGCGATCATTAAAGGAGTGAACTGTGCGAGCACATAAATACGATGTAATAGTAGTAGGTGCAGGTGGTGCGGGCCTTATGGCTGCACGCTACGCTGCCCAAAACCCTAATGTAAGTGTTGCTGTTATTTCTAAACTCTACCCAACACGTTCCCACACAGGTGCTGCCCAAGGTGGTGTTGGCGCAGCCTTAGGTAATGTCACCGAAGATTATCCAGAATGGCATGCTTTTGACACCATTAAAGGTGGAGATTACCTAACCGATCAAGATGTCGCAGAAATGTTTGCCTACGATGTTATTGATTCGGTTATAGAACTCGAGCATATGGGTTTACCGTTTTCACGTACGCCTGAAGGTAAGATTGCGCAGCGTAAGTTTGGTGGGCATACGCGTGAGTTTGGTAAGAGTGCGGTTGAGCGTGCTTGTTACGCGGCTGATCGTACGGGTCATATGATTTTGCAAACGCTTTATCAGCAGTCTATTAAAGATAAGGTTACGTTTTTTAATGAGTTTCATGTTTTAGATATTTTGCTGGTTGAGGGTGAGTGTCGTGGCGTTGTTGCTTATGAGTTGGCCACGGGTGAAGTTCATACTTTTCAGGCTAAATCAACTATTGTTGCCTCTGGTGGTAATGGTCGTATGTTTAAAGTGACCAGTAATGCTCATGCGCTTACTGGTGACATGCAGAGCATTTTGTATCGCCGTGGTGTGCCTATTGAAGATCCCGAGTTTTACCAGTTTCACCCAACAGGTCTTTATAAGATTGGTGTGCTTTTAACTGAGGGTGCGCGTGGTGAGGGTGGTATTTTGCGTAATAAAGATGGTGAGCGCTTTATGGAGCGTTACGCACCTACTATTAAAGATCTTGCGCCTCGTGACATGGTTAGTCGCAGCATGTACCTTGAAATTCGTGAAGGTCGTGGTGTAGGGCCAGATGCAGATTACATACACCTAGATTTAACCCATATTGATGGTCATATTATTGAAGAGCGTTTACCTGATATTACTGAGTTTTCTCGTATTTACTTGGGTGTTGACCCGCTCAAAGAACCTGTGCCTGTTCAGCCGACAGCGCATTACGCGATGGGTGGCATTCCTACAACTATTGATACAGAAGTTATTTCAGATGGCAATAACACTATCATTCCTGGGCTTTATGCTGCAGGTGAGTGTGCTTGTGCTAGCTTGCATGGTGCTAACCGCTTGGGCACAAACTCGCTAGGTGATTTAATAGTGTTTGGTCGTCGTGCAGGTATGTTTGCTGCTAAATATGCTGAAAAAGCTTCATTTGGCGCTATTCCTAAAGATAATCAGGATTACGCGAGAAACTTGCTTGATAAAACGAAAAATGGTTCGGGTAGCGAAAAAGTATCGCATATTCGTAAAGAAATGCAGCAAACCATGATGGATAATGCGAGTGTATTTCGTACGGATGAGTTTTTATCTTCACAAGTCAAAATTCTTGATGAGCTTAAAGAGCGCGCCAAGAAAATTGGGGTTGACGATAAAGGTGAGCAGTACAATACTGAACTTATGGAAGCTGTTGAACTGGGCTTTTTGTTAGATAATGCGGAGCAGTTGGTCCACGCTGCTTATAACCGTAAAGAATCAAGAGGGGCACACTCTCATGAAGATTACAAAGAGCGTGATGACGAGAATTGGCTAAAGCACACGCTTGTTTATAAAGATGGCGACGGTGTTCGCATTGATTATAAAGAAGTTACGTTAGGCAAATTTGAGCCAAAACCGAGGGTTTATTAAAGGAGGCAGTGCTCAATAGTAAATAGTCATTATTCAATAGAATCTTGATTAGTTAGTAATGAGTTCTAAAATTATGAAAGTAACTGTAAAAATAAAACGCTTTAACCCTGAAGAAGATAAAAGACCCTACTGGGTTGAATATGCTATTCAAGCTGCGCCGACTGACCGAGTGCTTGATGTTATCAACCAAATAAAATGGGAGGTTGATGGTAGTTTAAGTTTTCGAAGAAGTTGCGCTCATGGTATTTGTGGTAGTGATGCCATGCTTATTAATGGGGTAAACCGTTTAGCTTGTAAGGTGCTTGTAAAAGACCTTGGTAGTTCCATTAACATTGAGCCTATCCGTGGTTTAAGCGTGCTTAAAGACCTTATTGTTGATATGGAGCCGTTCTTTGACAGCTATAAGGCGATTTTGCCTTACTTTATCAATGAAGACCCTGCACCGTCATCAGAAAGATACCAAAGCGCAGAAGACCGTGAAATTTTTGATGCATCTACCAAATGTATTTTGTGTGCTTGCTGCACTACAAGCTGCCCTGTTTTCTGGACAAATGGGCGCTACATAGGTCCTGCGGCTATTGTAAATGCGCACCGTTTCATTTTTGATTCACGTGATCAAGGGGCTGACCAACGTATGCAAGTTATGAATCAATCAAACGGGTTATGGCGTTGCCGTACTGCCTATAATTGTACAGAAGCATGCCCTAGAGACATTCCTATCACTAAAGCTATTGAAGAAGTAAAACGCGAATTACTTTGGCGTAGAGCTTAAGGTTTTGTATTGTTATTAAAGATGCTGCTGATCATTTCAGTAGCATCTTTTTTTATACATAGTGCATAAAATTACGATACTATATGCCTAGGTACCTTCAGGGTGAAGTTACAAAATACAAATTCATCTGAGCGGAGCAAGTACGGGCGGATCAGCTAGTTATTTTGCAAACCTACTATGGAGTAAGTTAATGAATAAGACTGAACAAAAAGGACTTTGGCTAGGTTTACCCGGCATACTGTGGTTGCTGATATTCTTCATGCTGCCCTTACTCTTTGTGTTAGCTGCCAGCTTTTTAACAAGAGGTGAAGGGGGTACGCCCATTTTACCTTTTACTCTAGACCACTATGATCGTACGCTCAATGTCTTTGGTCCAGTTGTTTGGCGTTCGGTGGGCATAGCACTAAGCACTACCTTTTGGTGTTTTCTACTTGGTTACCCCCTTGCTTTTTATATAAGTACTCGCAAAAGCCAAAGTACACGTTTAATTTTACTCTTTTTAATCATGCTGCCATTCTGGACTAATTTTCTGGTAAGAACTTACGCTCTCAAGTCAATCTTAGGACCAGAAGGAATTATTAATTCATTACTTATAAATATAGGCATCATTACCGAACCCCTAGCCATGCTATTTACCCAATTTTCCGTTATTTTAGGCTTGGTTTACGGCTTTTTACCGTTTATGATCCTACCGGTTTACGCAGCTGTTGAAAGACTAGATTTTCGGTTTGTGGAAGCCTCAAACGACTTAGGGGCAAATGATTGGCACACCTTCTGGCGTGTTATTTTCCCCTTAACACTCCCAGGGGTAGTTGCAGGTTCAATGCTTGTCTTTATACCCTCTATAGGATCATTTGTGACACCAGACTTGCTAGGGGGCACTAAAGGACTCATGATCGGCAACCTAGTTGCAAGACAGTTTGGTGGCAGAGCAAACATACCGCTAGGCTCAGCCATAAGCATGGTACTTATAGTACTGGTACTTCTTGGCGTAATTGTATACCTGAAATTTGGACAAGAAGAGGCAAACCGTGGCTAGTCCAACAAAAAACAAAAACGACTTTACAATAAACTCGAGTGCGTTAACGAGAGACTTGTTGCTTAGGCGTTTTGGTAAGGGGGCTTTGGCTATTTCGCCGTTTGTAAATTACTTTTTTTTATGGGCGCCTATTATTGTGTTGATTGTTTTTTCATTTAATGATTCAAACTCAGTGTCAGTTTGGCGTGGTTTTACGGTTAAGTGGTATCAGAATATTTTTGCGATTGGTTCAGGGGAAGCAAGTTTTGTTACTGAGAAACTCATTGAGGCTTTAACAAATTCACTTCTTGTTTCTATTACGGCTTCGATCATTGCAACGGCTATAGGAACCATGTTGGCATTAGCTATTCATAGAGGTAAGTTTCCGGGTAAGAATATTATTGATGGGCTTTTATACATTCCTGTGGTGATTCCTGAAATTACGCAAGGGGTATCGTTAGCAATCTTTTTTCGTATTGTGTTTGATTACTTTCAGAGTTTGACAGGGGAGAGAATTACTCCAGGATTTGCAACCATTATCATTGCTCATGTTGCTTTTAATATCTCTTATGTGGTCATTGTGGTTAGGGCAAGACTTGCAACTATGAATACCAATTATGAAGAAGCAGCCAGAGATTTAGGTGCCAACAACTTTCAAACTTTTTGGCGTATTACCTTTCCCTTACTTTTACCCGGAATATTAGCAGGTGGTTTGTTGGCACTTACCCTCTCACTAGATGATTTTGTGGTGACCTTCTTTACCAAAGGCGTTGGTGATGACACTCTGCCAATTTTTGTGTACGGCATGCTTAAACAGCGCGTCTCACCTGAAATTAATGCCATATCAACCCTCATGATTGCAGCCTCCACCTTACTTATTGGCGTTTCCCTCATACTACAGCAACGCAGTGCCAAAGACTAAAATAAAGAACTAGCTAGCCTAAAAAAGACTTGAGTAAAAGCGCTAAAAAAAGTAAAGTAATACTATGAGCACAACCGCTGAACTTCTACGCATCTTACGTTCAGAAATGGTAACGCAGCTCGGACGGCTTAGTTTAACCTTACAAAAACACCCGCTCTTTCAAAAAGATTTCTGGAGTGAAGTAAGCTCGAGCTACAAAGGTGAAAACCCACGTCTAAAACAATACTTTGACGCACTCGAGTTACCTTATGGAGCTGCTTTGGTTGAAGTGAAATCTGCTTATAAGCGTATGACTAAACGCTATCATCCTGATAAGTTTTTAGATGCCCATAAAAAGCTGGTAGCAACGGAACTTATGCAGAAGTTAAATGAGGCTTACACTGCTCTTATTAAGCATTATGAGCAGCATAAATCTTGGTGATTTAAGCTTTATAGTCAGGGTTATCCCAGACTATTAGGGTGGACCAATTATCAGAAGCTTTGTCTTCAATATAGTTTTCGAGTAAACCTTTGACTTTAAAGCCGTTTCGTAACTGGACAGATAAAGTTCGTCCAAATATTTCGCCAGCAATTACTTTTTGAACGTACTCTTCTATTGTTATTTTTTTCTTAAA
>CAZWJZ010000267.1:0-6525 GCA_964634665.1 uncultured bacterium
AACTTAACTCTTTTTGGAGTCTTCGTGCTAGTATCTGTCGCAAAATAGCTGCTCATAACCTCTTTTTATTCCTTAACAACTAGCAGTCGAGGTTAGTAATAAAAAAGCTTGCCAGAAGTTATTATTCTATATATTTCGTTTAACCATGACTAACGCCACATGATATGAAAGAAGCGCTGCCGTAAGCTAAGGCCAGCTAAGGGAGTTCATATGATTTTTAATAATTTACTAGCAGTACCTATTATAGCAGGTGCTATCTCAGTGCTCGTAGCTTTTGTTGCAACGTTTTCCAAAATAGCTGACCGCAAACACAAAACTAAACCTAGGGTCAGGTAGAGCCTTCTTCTGGGGCAAGCTCATCATATTTGTAACCGCAATCGCTATGTCTATTATTAAAATAAACATTTCACTTTCGCCAATTGCGATTTTTAGTTTTTACATGGCCCTTTCAGGACCACGGTTTGCTAAAAATCGCTCAGGAAAAGCAGGCCGTTTTGACCGTGCCTACACAATTATTATTATACTTAGTTGACAGTCTATTTGTTGTGACCTCTGGGAATAAAATGGTTACTAAGCATGCTAGTTTTATTTTTACAAAGCAAGACTTGAAAGGTAAAACGGATGCAGCTCAAAAGACCATCAAGCCTCATAACTATAGTTTGTTTTAGCATCATCTTGAGCGGATGCTCGAGTGTTCCAAATGCTGCGCCTGAATTTAGTCGGCAGCTTGTCAATGTTGAACTTGATTTAAATCTTCCTGCACCTCAATCCATGGTGCAAATCGTGAATCAGACTTTGTATCCTTCAGAGCAAAGCAATTTTGTGCGAATTGATGAACCGGCTAGCTTAAACCTGCAAGACTTAGGTGAACAAGGGCATCTATCCTTTTTAAATGTTGAAAATGCTTGGTCAATAGCTTCAGGTGAGGGTGTCACGGTTGCTGTTATAGATACTGGTGTGAATGAACACGCATCTTTAAAAGGTAAGTTACTGGCTGGTTATGATTTTATTACTGATTCAACAACGCAACTAGATGAATCAGGTCATGGTACAGCCATTGCAACTTTAATTGCAGGTAGTGAAACCTATAAGGGTATTGCGCCAAACAGCAAAATACTACCCTTAAAAGTACTTAATAAATTCAAGGAAGGCTCGAGTGTGCATGTGGCTGAAGCTATTTTGTTTGCGGCTGATTTACATCCAACGCTTAAAAATAACAATAAGGCTGATATTATTAATTTGAGTTTAGGGCTGAGTGGTTACAATCAAGCTATTCATGATGCAGTCAAAGAAGTAAAACAAGCTGGCTTGTTAGTTATTGCCTCTGCAGGTAACGCATCTACAGAGCTCGACTTTCCTGCTTATTTAGCAGAAGTCATTTCCGTTAGCGCAGCCGAAGTTGTTAATGGAGATTGGCAATTAGCGCCTTACTCAAATTCTGGCGAAGGTCTTGATGTTCTAGCACCAGTAGGTGGCTGGTCAGCAAGTCATAACGGTATGTACGCCGAATCAGGTTTACTTAGTTATGGCTTAGAAGCAGCTAGGTTTAACGGAACTTCCTTTGCAACCGCACTCGTTACTGGCTTAGCAGCATTACTTTTTGAAAAACTGCCAGATTCAACTGCGATTGAAACCATTCTTAAAGGTGCAACAACTGACTTAAACACAACTTCATGGGATGAAACAAGCGGCTATGGTGCTATAAATATAAACGCAGCACTCAAAGCACTCGAGCTTTCTTTGGCTCAAGTAAAAAGGGAAGCTTCTTTGGTTTTGCAAGTGCTTGATGCTGGTAGTCAACAAGAACGCTTTCGCTATTTGGTAAACCCTCAAGAAGAACTCTTTATTCCAGTTGGAAGTTACGAATTTCGTGTTTGGCAAGATGATAATTCTGATGGTCTATGGACAAGCAACGAAGCAGTCTATCGCAGCGAAGCTAAAGTACGTCTTTACAACGATGCTATTTACCTTATGAATGAAACACTCGAGTTTGCTTCTGCCTACTAATTCTTACTCAAAATTGTTTCATTAAACTAAAGCTCTTCCTCTAAAAAAGAAATAAACCTCCTTGCATTTTGAGAGCAAAGCTCGAGCTTGGTGTGAAGCAAGGTTAAGGGTCTTTGAAAGGCTTTTGCTTTAAAGCTTAGGGTTTTGAGTAGTCCCATTTCTTCTTCTCGTTCTATGGCAAGTCGAGATAAAAAGCCTGCGCCAAAGCCTTGCAATATAGCTTCTTTTATGGCGTCTACACCTTTTGCTTCTAAACTTGTTTTGGTCGTTACATTGGCATCTTGCAGAATCTTATCTACCACTGCTCTGGTACCAGAGCCATATTCACGGCGTACTAAACGTAATCCCTCTATATCTTTGAGTTTAAGTGTTTTTTTGTTTGCTAAAGGATGATTTGGCAAGACTGCTAAAACAATTTCGTCTTTCGCTATAACGCTATGCTCGAGTTCTGTGGCTTCATCTGGACCTTCAGTCATGGCTAGATCGCTGCGGTTCGTTTTTAGTAGCTCTAAGGCTTCTTGGCTGTTGCAGGTTAAGATGCTCAATTCGATATTAGGATGCTGGTCTGAAAAACGTTTTAGGAGTTTAGGTAAGTAATATAAAGCTATGGTTGTGCTGGCAGCAATGCGTAATTGGCCTGCGTGACCTTCTTTAAGTTCGTTTGTGTATTGCCTTGCGCCTTCAAGGGAACGCAATAAGGTTTGTGCATAGGGTAGTAAGGCATTGCCCGTTTCGGTAAGTTGAATGCCGTAGCGATGTCTTGTATAAAGAGGTTCCCCAACAGCTTCTTGTAAGCGTTTTAATTGCGCAGAGATGGCAGGTTGGCTTTTGAAAAGCTCTTCAGCAGATTTGCTAAGACTGCCCGTTCTAGCGACAGTTGCAAAGGTAAGTAAATGTTCAGCTTCAATTAACACAAGCTATTATAATCAATAGTTATATCTATATCAAAATACATTATTTGAAGTTATATCTAAAATGCCTTACATTAAGCTAAATATCATGCCCCAAACCTAAAAACTAGGCCTTATAGTAAAAATAACTAAGTAATACCGAAAGGAAGCCCCATGCCACTCATAGAGCTCGAGCCAGAATTTAACCCACCCCCACAATGGATTAAGGTTTTAGATCAAACGCGTTGTATCGGTTGCCATGCCTGCACAGTTGCCTGCAAAAGCGAAAATGAAGTACCTATTGGAGTCAACCGAACCTACGTAAAACAAGTGGAGGTTGGCGTTTTTCCTGACACGCGCAGAAACTTTCAGGTAACTCGCTGCAATCAGTGTGAAAACCCTCCCTGCGTTACAGCCTGCCCCGTAACTGCTATGTACCAGCGCGAAGACGGTATTGTTGATTTTGATAAAGATGTTTGCATTGGCTGCAAAGCTTGCATTGCTGCTTGCCCTTATGACGCTATATTCATTAACCCAGCTGATAACAGCGCAGAAAAATGTAACTTTTGCGCCCATAAGCTAGATGTAGGTTTAGAGCCTGCCTGCGTATCCGTTTGTCCAACTGAAGCCATTTTAATTGGCGATATAAATGACCCCACAACAAAAGTAGCTAACTATGTAGCCAGAGAAAGCGTTAATGTTCGCAGGCCCGAAAAGCAAACCAAGCCAAAACTTTATTATGTGGGTATTGACCAAGCAACCCTTGACCCCCTTGCAGCAACAACACCAGAAGGTGGTTTATTTCAGTGGAGTGAGCAAAGCAATGATTTAGAAAAGGGGAAAATTGCTAGCGGCATGCCGGCTGGTTGGTCAAGCAATAACACAGCAGCATCTTTACTAAACTACGACTTTAATCATAAACGCCCTTGGGATCACCGAGTAAGCTTATACACTTGGACCAAAAGCATAAGTGCAGGCGCCATGTTCTTTGTACCCCTCATGATTCTGCTTGGCGTTTTACCTATAGAAAGTATTTTAGCCCAATGGGTTGCCCCCATCGTCGCAGGGCTTTTCTTAGCAGCAACAGGCGCACTCCTCATTTGGGACTTAACCCAACCTCAACGCTTCTACCTCATATTCACAAGACCCCAATGGAAAAGCTGGTTAACTCGAGGCGCATTTATAATAGCAGCATACGGAGCATTACTATTACTCTGGCTACTCGCCTCACTTAATGGCGGATACGGCTTCCAAAAATTCCTCATTTGGCTCATGATGCCCACCGCACTCATGACAAGCGTCTACACCGCCTTTCTATTTGCACAAAGCAAAGCACGCGACCTCTGGCAAAACCCACTACTACCTTTCCACTTAGGTTTACAAGCCCTCCTAGCTGGTGCGGCCATTATGGGCATACTAGGTGCATTTGCTAACCCAGCTTTTGTAACTGCCTCACTCTGGACAGTAGCCATAAGCGCACTCATTCATGTCTTAATCACTTGGGGCGAAATAAGCCTTCCTCACGTAACAGCACACGCAAGCCTAGCCGCCAAACACATGACCCAAGGTGTATTCAAAAAGTTCTTCTGGAGCGGCCTAATTGTTGGTGGCATAGTACCTGTACTTTTCATAGCCTTATTCTCAAACCCATTTGGTTTAATACTCGCCTCAATTGCCGCGCTAGCAGGACTACTCGCCTTTGAACATGCCTATGTTCAAGCAGGCCAGTCAGTACCTCTCGCGTAAAGGAAAATAACTATGAGTAACCCAAGACTAAAAAAAATAGGTGAAAAACTAAAAGAAAAACTCAAAGGCAAACCACGCCTAGTTATTACCGATGCAGCTCCCAAATACGTCAGCCCCCAAGGGCATGCCACAACGTTTCCCGGACCCAGCGAAATAGGACTAGACTCCTTTCCACCTACAGACAAATGGGAAAACTGGACTGAGCTAGACTCAAAAGCATGGCCAAAACGAGAAGAACGCAACTACTCCCTCGTACCCACCATCTGCTTTAACTGCGAAGCAGCCTGTGGACTACTCGCCTACATAGACACCACCACCAACCAAATACGCAAAATAGAAGGAAACCCCTTACACCCTGGCTCAAGAGGACGTAACTGCGCCAAAGGCCCAGCCACTCACAACCAAATAACCGACCCAGACCGCATTCTTTACCCCATGAAACGAACAGGCAAACGCGGCGAAGGCAAATGGAGCCGCATAACATGGGATGAAGCGCTAGACAACATAGCCGCAAAAATACGTGCAGACATCGTTAAAACAGGTGGCAAAAAAGTTGCCTACCATGTAGGTAGACCCGGTGAAGACGGCTTTACTAACCGAGTACTAGAAGCATGGGGCATAGACGGGCACAACAGCCACACCAATGTATGCTCAAGCAACGCTCGAGCTGGCTACACCTTCTGGATGGGCTTAGACAGACCCTCACCAGATTTCGCAGAGGCAGATTTTATTCTAATGATCTCAGCCCACCTAGAATCAGGCCATTACTTCAACCCGCACGCCCAACGCATCATCGAAGCTAAAAAGCGTGGCGCAAAAATCGCTACCTTTGACCCAAGACTCTCCAACACAGCATCCAATACCGACTACTGGCTACCAAGCTACCCCGGTTCCGAGCCCGCCATCATATTAGCCATAGCAAACTACATTATTCAAAGTAATCAATACGACCGTGAGTTTATAGAAAACTGGTGGAACTGGCAAGAATACATGATTGCCGAACACCCAGAACAAGAACCAAGCTTCGAAAACTTCGAAAGCATCCTAAAAACCCTCTACACCAGCTACACCTTCGAATACGCAGCCCAAGAATCAGGCGTAAGACAAAGCACCATAGAAGAAGTCGCAAAACTAAGCGCACGCGCAGGCAAACGCCTAAGCACCTACAACTGGCGCAGCTCAGGCGCAGGCAACGAAGGTGGCTGGCAAGTCGCCAGAACCCTCATGCTACTCCACGCCTTAACCGGCTCCATAGGTACAGAAGGCGGCTTCTGGCCAGCCGCATGGAACAAATTCAAACCCGACCACCCCAACCCAGCCCCCCACCCCAAATGGTGGCAAGATTTGCACATTAGCGATGAATTCCCGCTAGCCTTCTACGAAATGAGCATCTTACTACCCCACTTCATGAAAGAAGGACGCGGCAGCCTAGACGTCTACTTCATGAGAGTCTACAACCCCATCTGGATAAACCCAGACGGCTTCACATGGTTAGAAATGATGCAAGACGAAACAAAATTCGGCTGCACCATCGCCCTAACCCCAACATGGAACGAAAGCGCATGGTTCTCAGACTACGTACTCCCCATGGGCCACGCCACCGAACGCCACGACGTACAAAGCTCAGAAACCAGCCGCAACCAATGGATAGGCTTCAGACAACCCGTCATGCGCGAATACTATGAACGCAAAGGCAAAAGCTTCAAAGACTCACGCGACGTAAACCCCGGAGAAGTCTGGGAAGAAAACGAATTCTGGATGGAACTAAGCTGGCGCATAGACCCAGACAACGCCCTAGACATACGGAAATACTTCGAAAACGCAGACGGCAGCAAAATGAACATAGACGACAACTACGCCCAAATGTTCGAAAAAAGCGTAC
>CAZWJZ010000268.1:0-318 GCA_964634665.1 uncultured bacterium
AGTCGCAGGAGATCTGGGCCGAGCTGCGGCACGAGTCGAACGTCGAGCTCGGGCCCGTGACGCTGACGGGCAGCTCGACGCAGCGGCGGGTGACGCTCGACGTCACCGTTGATGGGGTCGACGGCGCGGCGCTGTCGGTGATGAGCCAGGGAGAGCTGCACGCGCTGGGGCTGGCGTTGTTCCTGCCCAGGGCGACCGTGCCCGCCAGCCCGTTCGGGTTCCTCGTCATCGACGACCCGGTGCAGTCCATGGACCCGGCCAAGGTCGACGGCCTCGCCCGCGTGCTGAACCGGGTCGCCGCGAATCGGCAGGTCGTCG
>CAZWJZ010000268.1:328-6486 GCA_964634665.1 uncultured bacterium
ACGACCGCCTGCCCGAGGCGGTCCGGCGGCTCCGCCTCCCGGCGACGGTCCTCGAGGTCCGCCGACGCGCAGAGTCCGCCGTCTCGGTGCGCGTGGCCGACGATCCGGTCACCCGATACCTCCAGGACGCCCACGCCATGGCGCTCTCCGACGGCGTCAATGACGGGGCGAAGCGCCTGGTCGTCGCCACGCTCTGCCGGTCGGCGCTCGAGGCCGCCGCGCACGAGCGCATCCGCGCCGACCGGCTGCTTCGGGGCCAGGATCGCCACGCTGACGTCGAGGCGCTCATCGCCCGGGCTGAGACGACACACCAGGTCCTCACGTTGGCGTTGCTCGGGGACCAGCAGTACGGCAGGGACCTCATGCCCCGCCTCAACGCCTACGGGCGGTGGGCCGGTGACGCGTTCATGTCCGTCAAACACGGTGCGCACGACGCTTACGCCGGCGACCTGCCCGCCCTGATCCGGGACGTGGCCCGGCTGGCGGAGAGGGTCCGGTCGTGATCGCCACGGCCCTGAGCCCGGAGGCGTTGGTCGCCGAGGCGCGGCAGATCCTCGACGGTGACCACGACCTCGACTGCTGGCCGATCGCGACCGCGATCGTTCTGCGGTGCGCTCTGGAGGCGAGCGTCGAGCAGCACCTCGTCGCCCGAGGCGACGTCCAGTCGGGCGCGTCGATGAGGTCGCAGCTGCTCGCGTTGGCCGCCCGACGTACCGACGAGACGGCCCAGTCGGCCGCCGTCGCGTGGGCGGACCTGAGCCGCGGGGTGCATCACCACGCCTATGAGCTTGCGCCGACCGTGGGGGAACTGAGACGGCTTCATCGGGTGGTCCACGACGTGGTCGTCGCGCTGGCGCCCGGGCACCCCACAGCCTCACCGGGGGAGACGGCGTGACCGCGCCGGCCGCGACTCCCACCGCCGCGTCCTTCTTCGGCTGGCTCGACTACGACGAGCGCGAGGCCCAGCGGATGCGCGAGGTCTTCGCCGCCTTCGACGACAAGGACACCGTCGATTCCCTTGGACTGGGTGTCATCCGCGACTCCTTGTCGGACCAGCTGTTCCCCGGCACGTCCACCATCCAGACCCGCGCTCGCTATTTCCTGTTCGTGCCCTGGATCCACCAGATCCTCGAAGCGGAGCAGGTACCCGCGCAGCGGTTCGTCACGCGGCTCCGTGAGCTGGAGGTGGCGCTCATCGAATCCCTGCGCCAGATGGCGGGGCCTAACCAGGGCGTCATCGGCTACCGCGCGCGGTCACGCGTCATACGTCTGCCTTCGGCCGTCTACTGGAACGGGCTTCGCGCGTTCGGCATCCGCCGGCTCGACCTGTCCAGCGACGAATACCGGGCCTACGTCGCCTGGCCCGCCGCCCACGGCCGGCGCGTCACGGTTGACGACGACGGTGAGACCGTCACGGGGCAGGCGCTGATGTGGGACCCCAACCTGCCTGCGGCGCCGGACGGATTCCCGCACCACCCGATCTCCCTGCGCCTGACTCCGGACGAGGCCGACTACCTCGTCAACCGGATTGCGAGGAGCCATCCCGACTCCCTGGTGGGTGGACTGGCGCGGGACCTGACCATCGACCGGAGCCCTGAGACTCCGTGGAACCTGTCCCCGAGGGCCGCCACACCGCGGGTGGCCGAGGTCCTCCGGCACGCCCGCAACTTCTCCGAGCTGATGGGCGGAGCGCAGGCCCTCTACAACCTTCTGCTCGCCCGGCGAGCTGAAGCCCTGCTCGACCAGGACCATGGCGCCCTCGTCGATCGCATCACGGACGAACTGGACGAGTGGAGGCAACTCGTCGCCGCAGGCCACGACGAACTGTCCGCCTGGTCGACCGACGAGTTCTGGGTCGTCGTCGAGCGGCAAGGTCGAGTACCTGCCCCTACCCGCCGCTTCGTGCGGGACTGGACGGACCTCGCCCTCCGTGGCTACGACCGGATCACCGAGGACCCGCAGGCCGAGGCGCTCGTCACCGAGCGCGAGCGACGCCTCAAGGGCAAACTCGCCCGCCTGTCCGAGCAGCGTGCGCTGGAGAACTGGGCAGGGGATCCCTTCAGCCCCGGGCTGATGACGTTCCGCTGGCGGAACGCCCGCCGGCTCCTCGACGACCTCGCCGACCCCGAGGAGCGATAGGTGCTTGCTCCTGACACCCGCACCACGCTGCTCAACGCCCTGCGGCCGCCTCCGGGTTACGAGGTCGGCTGCGCGGTCGGCACCACCTACACGCTGAACCTCGACGCCGCTCTCACCGCCCCGGCGGCGTTCGCCCTCCACGCCGTCGCGGACGCGACCGAGGGCCATGACCTCGAACCGCTGGCGCTGCTGGAGTCGATCCGCCGCCACGCCGGCCGCTACACCGTCTTCTTCCAGGCCGGCCAGGTGTCGGTGCCGGCCCAGCGCCGCTTGTTCGCCTACCTCGAGGGCGCGCTGATTCCGGTCATCGCGCCCGGCGGGGGGATCTTCCACCCCAAGGTGTGGGTGCTGAGGTTCGACGCCCCTGGTGCGCCATCCGTCCATCGGGTGCTGTGCGCTTCCCGCAACCTCACTCTTGACCGCGCATGGGACACCCTGGTCCGGCTGGACTCGCAGCCCGCCGGCGCAGGCAGCGGGACGGACTTCGACGGTTCGGGGCTCGCCCGCTTCGTTCGTGCCCTCCCGGGCCTTGCCGTCGGGACCGTGCCTCCCGAGCGTCGCGAGGCCATGGCGGAGCTGGCCGATGGGCTCGGCGGGGTGACGTGGTCGCTGCCGCCCAACGTCCGGGCCGGCCGATGCGTCCCGCTGGGTCTCGACGGAGAGGCGTCCTTGCCGTTTCCCGGCGAGGTCGACCGGCTCGCCGTGGTCTCGCCCTTCCTCACGAACGGCCTGCTGACGAGGCTGCCGAGGGCACCCGGTCGGCGGGTCCTGGTCTCGCGCCCGGACCAGCTGCTCGCCTGCGCCGACACCGTCCGGGCTCGCTTCGGCGAGGTCTACACCCTGGACCCCGACGCGGCGCCGATCGCCGAGGCGACGGCCAACTCGACTGCATCAACGGGGGGATCCGCGCCGACGAACATCCCCCCGCGCGACCCGGCCGTTCCGTTCGACGGCCTTCACGCGAAGCTCTACGTCCTGGACGACGGCCCGACAGCCACGGTCGTCACCGGGTCCGCCAACGCCACCACGGCCGCGTTCGGCGGCAATGTCGAGTTCGTCATGGAGTTCACCGGGCCTGTGGATCAGCTGGGTGTCGAGGCCCTGCTGGCGGAGTCGGCCGACACGGAGACGCTGCGCACGTTCCTCCTCCCGTACTCCCTCGACGATGGTGAGGTCGAGGCGGAGGCGGAGGACCCCGCCGATGACCGGCTCGACGCCCTCCGTCAGGCCATCGCCGCCGTGCCCATCACGGCGCGCGCCACCCCCGGCGACATGGCCGAGTTCGACCTCACCCTCGCGACCGAGGCGGTGATGCCCGCCCTGCCGGCCGACGTCGAGTGGCGGTGCTGGCCGATCACCCTCGCCGATGCCACGGCGGTGCCTGCGGGTGGCGCAGCGTCGCTGCACCGAACCTTCGGGGTCTCCTTCGAGGCCATCACCTCCTTCCTGGCCAATGAACTACGGCTCGGGGACACGGCCACGCGCTTCGTGCTGACCGCCGACCTCGTCGAGGCACCACCGGACCGTGGCTCACGGCTGCTGCGGCTCTTGCTCGGCGACGCCGACCGGTTCATCCGTTACCTGTTGATGCTGGTGAACGACGGCGGGTCCGACCCCATGGCGCTCGACGAGATCCTCGACGTCCTCGACCGCGGGGAGCCGCAGCCGTGGCAGTCCGCCGCCGGCTCCGTACCGCTGCTCGAGGCGTTGCTGCGCTCGCTCGCGCAGGACCCGGCCCGCCTGGACGAGGTGAACCGGCTGATCATCGACCTGCGGGCCGAGCCCGAGGGCGACACCCTGCTGCCGCCCGGTCTTCTCGACGTGTGGGAGCCGCTGTGGGCCGCGGCGCAGGAGCTGGCGCGATGACCCCCGAAGCGCACGCCCCCGAGGTGCTCGCCACCCTTCGCGGGTTCCAGCGCCGCACCGCCACGTATGCGTTCAGCCGGTTGTTCGAGTCCGACGCCCCGAGCACGCGGTTCCTGGTCGCCGACGAGGTGGGGCTCGGCAAGACGCTCGTCGCTCGCGGAGTCATCGCCCAGGTCGTCGACCACCTCCGCTCGATCGGCGACAAGCGGGTGGATGTCGTCTACATCTGCTCCAACGCGGCGATCGCTCGCCAGAACTTGCGGAAGCTCAACATCGCCGGCGACGACGCGATCGTCGAGGCCGACCGGTTCACGCTGCTCACCCAAGAGGCGCACCGCCTGAAGAAGGGGTCCCTCAACCTCATTGCGGTGACCCCGGGGACCAGCCTGGAGTTCGGGTACGCAGGCGGGCAGTTCAAGGAGCGGGCGTTGCTGTTCGCCGTGCTGCAACGGATATGGGGTGAGGACGCCGTTCAGGCCCCGGGCGTGGCGCGGGTGTTCTACCACGGGATCCGCGACGACCATCGTGCCGAGGCGCGGCTGCGCGAAAAGGCCGCCCAGGTGACTCTCACCCCATCGATCGTCAACGCCTTCGGGCGGCAACTCCGTCGGGTCAACGACAAGCGACGGGAGACCGGTCGCCCCTCCGTCAAGGTCGAGCTCAACCGCCTGGCCCGGGCGTTCCGTGATGCCGACAGCGCCACCGACCACGACTGGCAGCTGCGTCGGACGTTCATGTCGGAGCTGCGTCGCGCACTGGCTACGGTCGGTATCGAGGCGCTGCAACCTGACCTCGTGATCCTCGACGAGTTCCAGCGGTTTCGGTCGCTGCTCGACGCCACCGACGACGGCTGGGCCGCCCGCCTCGCCCACGAGCTCTTCGACTACCGAGAGCCCAAGACCGGCCGCCACACCCGGACCCTGCTGCTGTCGGCCACTCCCTACCGCCCGTACACGACGTCCGGTGACGCCGACGGCGACACTCATTTCGAGGACTTCATTGCCACCGCCCAGTTCCTGCTGGACGACGACGAGGCCACCGAACAATTGCAAGGGGAGCTGCGGGACCTCGGGCGGTCGCTTCTGATGCTCGACCGGGATGGGGGAAAGGCCGCCGAGGCGGCGTGCCGGCGGGTCGCCGACCGGCTGCGGCCGGTGATGGCGCGGACCGAGCGTCTGGCCTCGACCCCCGACCGCAACGGCATGCTCGCCGACGCGACGAATGTCGTGACGCTCGCGCCGTCGGACATCCACGGGTACCTCGCGGCTGCTCGGGCAGCGGAGCTGCTGGGAGACGCGGACGTGCTGCGGCACCGGGACGTCGTCGAGTACTGGAAGTCCGGCCCGTACCTGTTGAACTTCATGGAGGGATACGCACTCAAGCGGGCGTTCGACGACGTGACCGGCGCCGGCGAGACGTCCGACGGGCTGCGCCACCTGATCGAGAGCGGACGGGGTCTGCTCGACTGGAGCGAGGTGGCCCGCTATGGCCGCGTGGACCCGGCGAACGGACGACTGCGAGCGCTGACCGCCGACACCGTCGGCCGAGGGATGTGGCAGTTGCTGTGGCTGCCGCCGGCCCTTCCGTACTACGACGGTGACGGAATTTTCGACCGGCCGGAGGCGAGGTCCTTCACCAAGCGCCTGGTGTTCTCGGCCTGGCACCTGGTGCCTAAGGTCATCTCGGCGCTGGTGAGCTTCGAGGCGGAGCGGGCGGTCTTCGAGTCGGCTGGGGAGCTGAACGCCCGTGGATACGACGAGTTCAGTGACCGCCCGACCCGACGCCTGGACTTCCGGGTCGAGAGGTCAACGGGGCGCCTGGAGGGCATGCCGGTCCTGCTTCTCGTGGTGCCGTTCCGCGAGCTGGCCCGGCTGACCGACCCGTTGGCGCTCGCGACGCAAGTGCGGGGCGGCGCGGTACGACCGACGCGTGCGCAGATCGAAGCCGCTGCGCGGGAGGCGGTCGAGACTGCGTTGACGCCTCTGGTGGGCGAAGCACCGACGACCGGTCCCGCGGACCAGCGTTGGTACTGGGCCGCGCCGCTGCTGCTGGACCGGCGCCTCGACGCACGTGCGGCCGAAACCTGGTGGCGTGATGCCCGTCCCGGCCTCTGGACCGGCGGCTCCAGCGCCGAGGACGAGGCCCAACCGGGT